>DAEF01000038.1 GCA_002495225.1 Methanoregulaceae archaeon UBA288
CGAACTCGGCGTAGAGCGGGTTCTCGCGCTCGTTGTGGAGCATCCACGCGGTCATGAACGCGCCGCCGCGCGAGACGAGCCCGCCGTGCCGGCCCTGGTTCTGAAGCCGCTTCATGGTCTCGAGGTTGATCCCCGTGTGGATCGCCATGAAGTTCGTGCCGGCCTTGGCCTGCTCGGCCGTGATCCGGAAAAGGTCGTCTTCCTTCATGTGGACGACCGCGCCGTCGCGGTGAGCGGCCTCGATGAAGGCCTGGTAGAGAGGAACCGATCCCACGGAAAGGTTCGTGGCCTCGATAACGCGCCGCCGGATCTCGACGAGGTCGCCGCCGGTGGAGAGCTCCATCAGGGTGTCAGCGCCCGCGAGCTCGGCCTGCCGGGCTTTCTCGACCTCGATGTCGATGTCGACGATGTCGGACGACGTGCCGATGGATGCATTCACCTTTGTGCGGAGGCCCTCGCCGATCCCGCAGAGCCGGATCTTCCTGTACGGCGAGACGGGAATGACGATGTGGCCGTCGGCGACGCCGCGCCGGACGAACTCGGGGTCGAGCCCCTCCTGCCTCGCGACCTCCCTGATCTCCTCGGTGATGATTCCCTTCTTCGCGTCGAGCACCAGACTCATGCGGAAGTTTGGGGGAAAAGAGGAGATAAAGACTCCTTTTGCCGATCGCGGACGAAATTCAGGTTGTCTTCTGTGCAAGCAAACTTGTTTTCGTTAACGAAGCTGCGGTTGATCTCGGCTGAACGACGGCGAACGGCGAAAAGGGGGGTGGAGCGGGCCGTTCAGGCCGCGGGCGTCGCGTTCACCGCGGCGACCCGCCATTCGGTCCCGTGCAGCCCCACCGAGGCCCATGAGACCTCCTTCCGGACTGACGCCGAAGAGCCCTCGGCCGCGAAGGTGTAGGACCCGGTCCCCTCCGGCTCGGTGCGCATCCGTTCGGCGATGGCCAGGAGCTCGGGGTTATCCGCGTACATCGGGTTCGAGAATACGTACGTCCCGACCTCGGCCGCGTCCCGGTCGTACAGCATCAGGCCGTCCGTGTCCACCACGAAGACCTCGGCCGACCTCCCCGCGAGGGTCTCCTGCATGGCCATGGTCAGCAGGACCGTGGGGGTGAAGAGGAGGCTTGCCGAGCCGTTGAACGCGCCGGACGGCGCGAAGACCGGGTGCTCGAGGTCGGTCGCGTTCACGCCCTCGACTGTCGCGAAGACGCCGCTCATCACGGGCTTCTGCGTCTCGCTGAGGCGCTGCATCTGCTCCTGGGCGCTGATGTCGGCGCCCTCGGCGGAGGCGTACTCGGCCGGCTCGACGGTCAGCATGATGGCGTCCTTCGAGACGGCCGTCGCGTCGATCACGGCCGGCGAGGCGAGCGCGAGGTTGCGGAGGACGCGCCTGGCCTCGTCGCCGGCCATGTCCGTCGGCCCGAGCGCCTGCGCGGCGGTCGCCGTGTCGCGGTCGAGCCGGTCGAGCGCGGCCTGGGCGCTCTTTGTCACCGCTTCGAGCGCCTCGGCAGGCACGAGCGTTGCCGGCGCCGGAAGCGTTTCCTGTGTCTGGACGGTCGTCGGAGTCCCGACGGCGCTCCCGTCGGGAGCGGGAGTGTTCGTGCAGCCGGCACCGATGGCCGCGGCGATGACGAGCAGGCCGAGGCCGAGCAGGACGAGGGTCGTTCTCTCCATAGGCTACCTGCATGAGCATGGGGCGCCGCACGGAATAATCGTGCGCAAAAAAAGGGACAATGAGGGGATGTGTGCACTCAGATCTTGCGGTCGACGTCCTCCTTGATGTCGCGCGCCTTCTCCCTCATCGGCCCCGTCCTCGCACCGCTTGCGGCTGGGATTTCGTAATCCCCGCCGCGGCGGTCGATCCGCGGCTCCTCGGCCTCGTCGCTCCGGCGCCGGCCCGCCCGGATCCGGGCCGCGTCGGCCAGCCTCTCGGCAGTCGGGATGCCGACATCTCTCGGCGCGTTGATCTGCGGCTGGGTCTCCCAGTCGGGGTGCACGCTCTGGTCCTCAGCGTGCCTGCGGGCGCGCTCGTCCACGGTTCCGTACGGCTTGAGGGGCGTCGTGGTCGTCGGCACGGGCGTGATCCGCGTCGTGGGCGTGGTCGTGGTCGCGGGGGCGACCGTTCCGGTCACTGGGCGCTCCGTATCGATCGCGGCGCCCTGCCGGGTCGTCCGCTCGCCCGCCTCGGGCGTGATCCGCGTCGCGGCCGCGCCAACGCCGACCAGGACTGCCCCGGTCGCCGCGGCCCCGGTCCTGAGCCGATCGTCGGTCGGGGAGTGCACGGACGCTCCCTCCTTCGAGGCCAACGCTGCGCGGGCCGCCGCCGCCTCCGTGGTGGCCGTACTCATGATCCGCTCGCGGTCCATCTGTTCTCGGCCGACCTTCTCCCGCTCCAGCATCCGGATGGCGGCGAGGTCGGCCTTGTCCTTGACATCGGTCGGCTTCGCCAGTTCCGCTACCGGCCGCGTGCCGTACGGGTCCTCGTCGCAGGGCTCCATGCCGGGGTGCCGGATCTTCTCCCAGTCCTCCTCGCGTGTTGTCCTGGAGGTTGTTGTCGAGGTCGTGCGACCCGGCGGCGGGATCGTCCCGGGCCGGCCTGTCTCGGCCCGGTCGGGCGTAACGGCCTCCTTGGCTTCGTGGAGGGTCGCTCCGATCTTCTCGGTCGTCGAGCGGGCCTCCGTGCGCGCCGTCTCCTTCATCCCGGTCGCTGTCGTGGCCGTCTCCTTTCTGGGGAGCGTGTTCACGGCCACGAAGCTCGAGTCCCCGCCGGTCCGGTCCTTGGCCTCGGCCTCCCGGCGGAGCCGGTCCTCCTTCTCCTTCTGAGTTTCTGCCATACTGGGTTTCACCAGCACCTGCAAAGACCCATGACATTATAAAGTTGTTGCAGCCCTATCCCTCTCACCGGGCGCATCTCGAAAAAGGAGAGTTTAGATGATGAAAACCGCGGCAGCGATCACGGTCGTCCAGAGCCCGTTCGGGTTTCCCTGTGCCGCCTGGCAGATGTTCTTCGTCTCTATGATCTTGCCGCTCGCCTTGTAGATCTGCTCGCGCTCCTGCCAGGCGCAGTCGGGGTCAAAGGCGATCCCGAGCGTGGTCGCGAGCATGGTCGCGGCAAGGTCCTCGGCGTACTCGCCCGAGATCTCCTCGCTCTCGCCGTAGGCGTGGTGCTCGGAGAGGTAGCCGTAGGCGTGGGCCTCGCGCGGCAATGCCAGCCCGATAGCGGCCGAGACCATCCGGGTGGGCTCGTTCGTCTCGTTCCGGGCCATCACGCAGTACACGATCTGACCGGGCTGGATCTCGTTGAGCCCCTCGTTCCGCGGTACCTCCTTCGCATAGGGAGGGAAGATGGACGAGACGTAGACGAGGTTGCATCGCTCTATTCCGGCCTGGCGGAGTGCGAGTTCGAATGATGCGAGGCGGTCCTTGTGCACGCCGACGCCCCTGGTGAAGAAGACCTTCGTCGGAACAACCATCGGGAGCTATTCGACCCGTCACCCTTTTTAATTTATGGTTGCGGATCGCGACGGGATCGGCGAGAGAGCGACGATGCTCCAGGTTCCGGGACGCGCAGACGAGATCTCGCGGGGCGGAGAAACGACACGACCGTCCGGCCGCACCGGGCGGAGGCTTCGTGAAGAGGACGATCATCGGGACCAACCGGTCACGCCGCACGGGCTGCGGCTCATGCATCCCCGACTGCCCAGGGGGGGCCTCCGGCTGAGCGACGGAAAGGCGAGACCGGGGCAGCGACCTCTTCCGCGACGGGCCCGGGGCCGGCGCTGGCGCCCCGCACAGCGTGCAGGGCGAGGGGAAGAACGTGTCCCGGCTCCCCGCGCCCACGCCGCCACGTGTATCTTTGTCAGTGCAGAGTACCGAAACGATTAAAAAGATCCGGTGTATTTAGGGGTTCACACGACCACAAAGGGCAATACACGTCCTCACCCGGAGGTACCGAGCCAGTACTCCCGGGGGTGGCGGAAAACACCAGCCCGGTGAAGAGGGCAGACATCGGAGAGAGAACATGGCAATGAAGCAGGAATCGCAGCAGGAGCCGATCACCGACCACATCAAGAAGGAGCACCGTAAGACTGATGAGGAGATCGCGGAGCTCGAAAAGCGCGTCAGGGGAAAGCGGGACGACTCCCTCGACCCGGTCTTCGTACCGATGAAGAAGGAACTCCTAGGGCATATGGCCGCCGAGGAGAAGGTGCTCTACCCACCGCTCGAGAAAGAGGTCCGGGAGAAGATCGCGGACGCGATCAAGGAGCACAAGGAGATCCGCAAGCACCTCGAGGACCTCACGACCGGCGGCGAGATGTCCGAGTCGGAGTGGACGCGCCACCTGAAGATGATGGAGGAGGAGATCGCCCACCACGTCCAGGAGGAGGAGAAGGAGATCCTCTCTGTAGCCGATCGGATCTTCGACCGGGAGAAACTGATCAAGCTCGGAGAGGAGTTCGAAAAGGTGGAGAAGCAGTACGAGTAATTCAGCCCGAAACGGCGGCGCGGCGGACGCCGGGACATCCATTTCTTCTCCGTCGCCCCTCCGCCGGCAGGGGCTCTGCCTGCGGGGGGATCGCGCAGCCCGCAGGTGAAGGAGAAGGTCGAGCCCCCGCCCGACATCCCTCATCCCCTCTGCCGGAAGCCGACCCGGACCCGTACATCGGCCGTTCGCGCCGCGGGACCGCGCACCTGGTTTGACCACCCCGAACCGGTATGGCCCCGTGGACAGGATTTCCACCTGAGCCGCGGGGCGTCGGGGCCCCCTGCACGCCGGGGGCGGTTCATATCCCGGTGCTGGGGGGAAACGAGGGCGCGCACCCCCGGGACGCAGGCATGATTCCGAGCATCCTCCCCCCGGGCCGCGAGTTGTGCAGTGGTCGACGTCGCGACGACGACCGACGTGCGGCGGGCCCCGGTCTCGATCTCCGTCGATCCGGCGGCGGACACCGACCGGTGCACAGCGTCAACCGGGTTCGTGGTGCTCGCGGACCATGTGGCTGGCGGGTGGCGCGAAGCGATCCGGGGCGGCACCCGTCACGGCCTTTATACGCCCTCCGCGTCAATCATGGGACGAGGAACCATGAAGGTCGCCGCGTTCAACGGGTCCCCGAAGCGGGACGGCAACACCGCACGCCTGCTCGGGTACGCGCTCGAGGAGCTCGAAACCGCCGGGATCGAGACCGAGCTCGTCCACGTCGGGGGCCGGCCGCTCCAGGGCTGCCTCGCCTGCCAGAAGTGCTTCGAACGGCGGGACCGCCGCTGCGTCAACGACACTGACGAGATGAACGGCTTCATCGAGACCATGTTCGAAGCCGACGGGGTCCTGCTCGGCTCCCCCACGTACTACGCCGACGTCACCAGCGAGATGAAGGCCCTGATCGACCGGGCCGGGTACGTCGCGGGCGCGAACGGCGGCCTGCTCCGCCGCAAGGTCGGGGCCGGCGTCGTCGTGAACCGCCGCTCGGGCGGCATCCACGCCTTCGACACGCTCAACCACCTCTTCCTGATCAGCGAGATGGTCGTGGTCGGCTCCTCGTACTGGAACGTCGGGATCGGGCTCGCCCCCGGCGACGTCGACGCCGACGCGGAGGGAGTCCGGACCATGCAGACCCTCGGGCGGAACATGGCCTGGACCATCGAGCGGCTCGCCGGCCAGGAGGGGGCCTGATGGACGTCGAGGAGTTCGTCCGCCGGCGTCTCCGTGCGGGCGAGGACCGGGACCGTATCGAGGAGGCTCTCGTGGCCCATGTCCTCCGGATCAAGGACGTGGACGAGACGTACGCGGAAGCCTTCGCCCGGGCGGTCGTGGACGAGGCGCTGCTGACACACGACCTCCCCGGCGACCTCTTCGAGACCGCTGCCGCGGGTGTCGGCATGGGCGAGTTCGGTGTCGGGTCGCGCGGCACGGGCGACTTCTTCGCCCACCGGCAGATCGCGCGGATCATCGGCGCGAGCGGGGCGGAAGTCGGGGTTGACCAGATGGACGACGCGGGCGTGGTCTCGATCGGCGACCGGTACGTCTGCTGCACGGTCGACGGGATGCACTCGCGCCTCTCGGACTTCCCGTTCCTCGCGGGCTTCCACGTGACCCGCGCCACGCTCCGGGACGTGTACGTCATGGGCGCGAAACCCATCCTCCTCTTTTCGGACATCCACGTCGCGGACGACGGGGACGTCGCGAAGATCTTCGAGTACACTGCCGGGATCACGGCCGTCGGCGACTCGGTCGGCGTCCCGCTCGTCTCGGGCTCGACCCTCCGCATCGGCGGCGACATGGTCCTCGGTTCGCGCATGACCGGCTGCGTCGGCACCGTCGGCGTCGCGCACCACCTGACGGCGCGGCGCGGGCTTGCCCCCGGTGATGTCCTGCTCATGACCGAGGGGGCCGGCGGCGGCACCATCGCGACGGCCGCGCTCTACTCGGGCCACGCGGACGTCGTGGACCGGACCATCAACCTCCAGTTCCTCTATGCCTGCCAGGCCCTGGTCGAGAGCCCGGTCCTGGAATCGGTCCACGCCATGACCGACGTCACGAACGGCGGTCTTCGCGGGGACGTCCACGAGATGGCCGCGACCGCCGGCTGCCGGATCGTGGTCGAGGAGGAGGCCGTCCGGCCCCTCGTCGACGAGGTCGTCGGGGCCATGCTCGACGAACTCGGGATCGACCCGCTCGGCGTCTCCCTCGACTCGCTCCTGATCGGGGCGCCGCCCGACGCGATCCCGGCCATCGCCGGGGTCATCCGCGCTGCCGGCGTCCGCTGCGCCGAGGTCGGCCGGGTCGAGGCCGGCGCTCCGTCGGCCGTGCTCGTCACGGACGGCCGGGAGACCGACTTCACGCCGCGGTTCCGCGAGTCGGCGTACACGCCGCTCAAGAAGGTCGTGGACCGGCGCACGGGGGACGTCGCGGCCATGCAGGCGAAGGTCGAGGCGGCCGCCCTCGCCGCGATCGAGAAGAAGGAGCGGGTCAAGGCCCGCCTCGCGGCCCGGCGCGGCTAACGCCGCGTCTCGCGGTGGGGCTTTCGCCCGCTCGCGACGACGTTGTAGGCCAGGTACGGCAGCCGGCGCTCGACGATCGGCTCGACTTTTCTCGCGAGCTCGTACACGGGCGGGGCCAGGTTCAGGTGCGCGAACGAGCAGCGCCGGACCCGGACGTCTCCGAAGCCGGCGCGCGTGAAGAGCTCCTCCATCTGGCGCTCGGTGTAGTAGTGCTCGCCGAAACTGCCCATGCCGACCTGCCGGACGCGGGCGATCTCGCCGAGGGTGTGGATCGCGGGCAGGCCCGCGGTCAGGAAGTTCCGGCCGAGCGTGCAGAGCGAGAGCCGGCCGCCGGGCCGGAGCACGCGTAAAACCTCGGCGAGCATCCGGTCGGGGTCGCGGAAGTACGAGAAGGCGAGCAGGCTCGAGACCGCGTCGAAGACGTTGTCGCGGAAGGGGAGGGCCTCGCCTGTCCCGACGGTCCACTCCGCCGGGCGGCACCGGTCACGGGCGCGCTCGATCATCTTCGGCGAGAGGTCGAGACCGACGGCCCGTCCGCCGCGCTCGCAGTACCGCTCGACGAAGAGGCCCGTGCCGCAGCCGATGTCGAGTAGCCGGCCGCCCGGCGGGAGCGAGTCCATCACTTTCTCGGAGAGGTGCGCGTGGTACGACCGGCCCGGGCCCTGGTCGTACCGCCGGTCGTAGACCTCGGCCATCTCGTCGTAGTGGCGCTGGACCTTCCCGGTCACCGGCACGCCTCCGACAGGCGGGCGAGCAGGGCGCCGACCTGGACGAACTCGCTCGCCCCGCCGGCCAGCCCCACGTCCGTCTCTGCGAGTGCGATCGCGAGGGCCGGGTCGTTCGCGCCGCGACGGGCCGCCTTCCGCAGCTCGAGCAGAAGCTCGCGCCCGGAGAGGCCGTCGTCGATCAGGAGCGACTCCGCGACCCGCTGCGCCTCGGTCATGTCGCCCGCGCCGGCGGCGTCCAGGACGGCCCGGGCCCCCCGCTCCGACCCGGTCTCCTCGAACAGGGGCGGAGCGCCCGTCCTGACCACGATCTCGAGGAGCATGACGGCACGCCGGACGTCGCCCCGGGCCGCTGCCGCGATCATCCCGAGGTCGTCCTCCGAGACCGTGCAGGCCCCTTCGGCCGCCAGGATCCCGGAGAGGAGCGCGGTCACGGCCTCCGTCGACAGCGGCCGGAAGACGACCGGGAGGCAGCGGGACGCGATCGCCGGCAGGATCGCCGACTGCCGCGCCGTGACGAAGATGAACCGGCAGGTCCGCGAGTACCGCTCCATGGTCCGCCGGAGCGCCTGCTGCATCTCGGCCGGCATGGCGTCCGCCTCGGAGAAGACCATCAGCTTGAACTCCGCGTCGAGCGGGCGGATCGCGGCGTAGGTCCGCACGATCCGCTTGACGTTCGAGAGGACGCTCTCGTCCTTGTGATAGAGGTGCGCGAACCGCTCGTCGGCCTCGAGGTACGCCCGCCCCTCGGCGAAGAGGTCGCCGGTCGCGATCACGGTCGTGTTCTCGTCCGCGTGCTCGCCGTAGAGCCCGGCGGCGAGGCAGCGCACGGCGCACATCCGGCCCGAGCCGGCCGGCCCCGTCAGGAGGAGGTGCGGAAGGCTTTGCCGCTCCGCTGCCGACTGCAGCAGGGCGACGGCCCGGTCCTGGCCGATAATCCCGCAGAAGGTCGCGGGGCGGTATTTTTCAATCCAGAGCACGCTCCAGCCCCCGAACGATCTCATTTATTGCGGCCTGCAAGAGATAATGATTGTCGAGATCCCGGACCAGTTCGCCCGCCTCGTCGTCCCCGAGGGCGGCGTACGCCTCCGTGATCAGCGGCAGAGCGCGGGTCAGCTCGTCCACGACCGTCAGGGTCGCCGTCCGGGCCGTGCGCGAGAGCGGGTTGAGGTCGATGGTGACCACGGTCTTGCCCGCGGCCCGGAGGGCCTCGCACCGGTCCCCGTCCTCGAGCGGCACGAGCACGAGGTCGGCCGCACCGATCCCGTGTGGCAGGCAGAGGGCGCGGTCGTGGGCGAGCGAAAGGAGCCGCTCGGCCTTTCCCGTGAGGACGGAGACGCCGTGGTACTCCAGGAGGGCCGCGATCTTCGCCATCCGCTCCGGGGTCCGGTGAAAGAGGTTCACCTCGACGGCGCAGCCGGTGGCCCGCTGGAGGGCCGCGCACTCACGCGCGGCGAGGGCCGCCGTGTTCCCGTTCACGGAGAGAACCGGATGCTTCGCCTGCCGGAGCAGGGCCGCGGCAGTCCGGGCGGCGATCCGTGCCGTTTCGGTCGACCGCTCGCCGATCAGGTAATCGAACGCCTCGGCCCGGCCGTGGGCCGTGAGCCCCTCGAGCGCCACGATTCCCTCGCGGGCGCACCGGGCCAGGCGTTCGCGAACGACGAGCGAGCGGTACCGGGGATGGTCCTGTGGGATCACGGGTTGGCCTCCAGGAGGCAAAAGCCCCCGGCGGCGATCTGCAGCCGGTGGACCCGGCCGAAGCGGGCGAGGGCGCCCCTGGCCGCCGGCCCGATCGCGAAGACGCCGTCGCCGAGCATGGTCATCGACGCCGGGACGCCGGCGTCGTCGCAGGAGGCGAGCGCGGCCCGGACGCGCTCCGTCACGAGCCCGCTCGCGTCGGCGAAGGTCCGCGAAGCCCGCACGAGCTCCGCGAGGTCCCGCGGCTCCTCGGCAGGAAAGGCCGCGCGGACCCGCGCCATCGCGTCGTCCGAGTCCAGGATCCCGGGGGTCGGGATCGGGCCGAACGAGACCGCGTAGACCGGCTCGTCCGAGGGGAACCGGAGTATCTCGGCCCCCACGCCCGGCCCCCGCCGGACCACGATCCCGCCGCCCTGCGCAGCCGCGACGTCCCCGAGGCCGGTCCGGAACCGGACCTCGGCCTCGTGCGCGGCTGCCGCGACCTCGTCCCGCGTGAGCTCGAGGCCGTGGAGGGCCGAGAGGGTTGCGCCGGACGCGAGCAGGGCCGCGGCCGAGAGCCCGAACCCGGCCCCGATCGGGAGGGTGCAGCGGGTCGTGAGCGCGGCAGGCGCGCCGAGCCGGTCCATCAGGTACTCGACCGGGGGCGAACCGTCCGCGACGGCCGCACTGCCGCCGGGGGCGGCGACCACGACCCGGACGCGGGGCTCTCCCGACCTGACGGCCTCGACGGTCACCCCCTCCGCGATCACGATCCCGCCGCCGANNTGGCCCGGGGACCAGGCTAGGGCACGCTCGACCATATGGCCGCGGCCACCTCCTCCTTGCTCCCCTCGACCACGCGGATAGTGCGGTGCGAGTGCAGGGCGAACGTCCCGCCGGCCGCGCCCATCGTCTCGGGGGTGTTCGCGACCACGAGCGAAGCCCCCCGCTCGAGCAGCTTGCCGGCCTGCGCATCCGCGTCCTCGGCGAGCTTGAACGCGACCGTGAGCGGCCCGTACCGCGCGATCACCTCGTCGATCACCTTCGGCAGGGGCTCTAGCGCGAGGGTCGCCGGCGCCCCGCTCGAAAGCTTCCCTGGGAACCGTTCGGGGGCGAAGTCCGAGATCGCGGCGGCCGAGACGTAGATGTCCATCCCTTCGGCCTCGCCGTACGCGAGCACAGCTTCGCGAAGTTCTCCCGCCGACACGGCCCGGACGTTCCTGACGCACGGGAACTCGTCCGCGTGGACGACCGTGACGTCCGCCCCGCGCCGGTAGGCCTCGAGCGCGAGGGCCCGGCCCATCCGGCCGGTCGAGCGGGTCGTGAGCACGCGCACGTCGTCGACCGTCTCGCAGCACGGCCCGCTCGTGATCAGCACCCGTCGCCCGGCGAGGGGTTGCGGGTTGACGGCCCGCTCGGACTCGAGCACGATCACCTCGTTCGACGCGATCTTCGCACGCCCCTCCTCGATCCGCGGCGGCACGACCGTCACCCCGAAGCTGGCGAGCCGCTCGAGGTTCTCGGCGACGGCCCGGTGGCGGTACATGGTCTCGTGCATGGCCGGCACGACCACGACGGGCAGCCCGCTGCCGAGCGCGGTCGTCGCGAAGGTCGTGACCGGCGTGTCGTCGATGCCGCACGCGATCTTCCCGATGGTGTTCGCCGTGCAGGGAGCGATGAGCAGGAGGTCGGCGCGCCCGCCCTCGCCGCACCACTGCACGTGCTCGACGAGGCCCGTGATCTCGGTGATCGTGGGCCGACCCGTCGCGTAGGTGAGGGCGTCAGGACAGACGATCCGCGCAGCCGCTCCCGAGAGGACGGCCTGGACCATAGCCCCGCGCCGCCGGAGCTCGTGGGCGAGCCGGACCGTCTCGACGGCCGCGATCGAGCCCGTGACGGCGAGCACGATCTCTGTTCCCTCGAGCGTCTGGAGCATCACAGGATCACCAGGTCGTGGACCGTGTGGAAGCGCCCCGGCCCGCAGGTCTTCACCGGCCGGCACGAGGATTCGACAACGAAGCCGCAGTCGGCGGCCGTCCGGGCGAGGTCCGGGCCGAGTTCACCGGGGGTACGCTCGACGCCGTGGACGTGGAGCACGCTTCCCCGCCGCACGTGGGCGAGGGCGTCCGCAAGATAGGCCGGCGCTTCGAAGTGCCCGAGCACGAGCCGGTCGTACACGCCCCTGAGGAGGTCGCGGCAGTCCCCGCACCCGGCCTCGACTGTGTCGGCGAGCCCGTTCGCCGCGAGGTTCTCTTCCAGGTAGTCGAACGCGACCGGGTTGATCTCCATGGCGTGGACACGGGACCCCGCACGCGCGACGGAGAGGGTGAAGTACCCGATCCCGGCGAAGAGGTCGGCCGTCCGCTCGCCGGGCCGGACCATCCGGGCGAGACGGGCCTTCTCCTCCCGGTTGCCGCCCGAGAACATCACTCTCGTCGGGTCGAGCAGGTAGGCGAGCCCGTTCTCGCGGTGAGTCACCTCGCCGGCCTCGCCCCGGAGCAGCTCGACCGCGGGCGCCCGCTCGGCGCCCGCGTGGCCCCGCACCCAGAGCACGCCGCGCGGGGAGCAGCGCTCGACCGCGTCGCGGAGGGCAGCGTCGTCGGGCCGGGGCCCGTGGAAGAGGACCCGGTCGCCGAGGCGCTGGTACCCCCGCGCGGCCGGGTTCGACCGTTCCGGCAGGTCCTCGTCCCACGCGTATCCGTCGCGGACGGGGACCCAGGCCATGCCGCCGTCCACGAACGGCCGCCGGGAGGTGTCGACCCACGCCGCCGTGGCGCACGCCCCGAGGTCTGTCGCCGGGCACCGCCTGGTCCGCACGCGATCACCCCAGGACCACGAGCCGGTCGCGGTCGCGGAGGACCCGGACCTGCGCGCCGGCCTCGACGGTCAGCCAGGACGGGCGCGGCACCTCGATGGCGGCGCTGGTCACGGGATCGATCAGCCCGAGCATCCCGTGATCGAGGTGCGTGACGAGCGCCTCTGTCGCGTCCGACCCGTGGCCGATCAGCCGCTTCGGCTCCTCGTCCCGGACGGTCCTGGGCCGGCCCGTCGCGAGGTCGACGCCGCGGACGTGGTTGCTCTCGACCGAGACGATCTCGAGGTCGGCCCCCCCGGACTCGATCACGTCCCCGCGCAGGAACGGGTAGAGCCGGACCAAGTAGGTCACCCGGTAGATCGGCCGGCCGGCCTTCTCGCCGACCAGCTTCGGGTGGGTCGTGTACCGCCCCCCCAGGCGCTGCGAGACGGCCTGGGAGATCGCGAGCCCGATCGCCTGCGACCCGACCACGATGTCGATGCCGTCCTTCGTCTCCTTCAGGTCCGAGATGTAGCTGAGCCGGGCCCCCTCTCCCTGCAGGGACGCCTCGGTCTCGTGGGCGATCCGGGTCGCGACGTCGAGCTCGCGGTCGGTCAGGCGCCGGTCCGTCGCGCGGACCTGGACGATCCCCTCGTAGTACGAGCCTGCGATCCGGTTGCACCGGTCGCACTGCTCCTTGTTCCAGACCAGCTCGACCGTGCAGCGGTCGCGGATGGGCTCGCCGTAGAGCGTGCCCGTGACCGTGACGTCCGCCATCGACCGGTTGGCCGAGACCTCGCGGATCCCGACCTCGAACTGCGGCCGGCGGACCTCGGGATGGAGCCGGAGGGCCGAGAGGGCCAGGCCCGGCCCGATCTCCTGCCGCTCCTGCTCGGAGTCGGTCCAGAGCTGGCCGCTCTTCTGGGCGCCGCAGCTCGGGCAGTAGGTGTGGACCGCCCGGGGCTCGCACTCGAGCCAGCGGGTCTCGGCGAGCCGGCATTTGCCGCAGAGCCCGTCTATTCCCTCGCCGGCGGGGCCGCCGCAGCGCGGGCAGAACGCTTCCCGGATGTCCGCCATGTCAGAGGAGATAGACCTGGGCGTGCGGGACGCCGTCGATCACGAGGCAGCAGGCCTCGTCCACGAGCCCCAGCTCCCGGGCCAGCGCGACGGCCCGGTGGCCGAAGAGGTTGATGTTGCAGGCGCCCTGGAGGGCCTCGCGGACCTCCTCGTCGGTCACTTGCCGGTCCCCGTAGAACCCGCCCGAGATCTTGACATCGACGTCCCCGTGTCGGAGCGTCCGGTCCACGAGATCGGAGTCGCAGACCGCCACCACCTCGCCCTCCCCGCGGACGCGGTGTACCTTCATGTTCATGCTGCTCATCCAATTGAGCCCCCCTCGTAAAAAACATGACCGTACCGCCCCGTTCCGGCTCAGAGCGCGATCTCGACGCCGTAGACCCGTGACGGGGTCTCGACGTGGCAGCGGGCGAGCGCCTCCTCGTCGAGCGCGCCGGACGCGAGGAGGCGGAGCGAGGTCCGGGGCACGGACTTCGGGCCGACCACGGCCCCGGGCCGGGAGAGCTCGTCCATGTAGTCGGACTCGAGCATAAACTCACGGCCGGAGCGGGCAACCTCCGGGATCGCCTCATGCCGCGCCACGAATGACGGCACGAGCGGGGTCGAGGGCTCGGCGAAGTGCTTGACCACGCGGGAGGGGTCCATGCCGGCCAGTCGCGCCATCTCGACCACGTCCGCGCACGGGCCGCTCTCGGCGTGGATCTGCAGGGCGCAGTCAGTCCGGGCGGCGAGCTCGAGGGCGTGGGCGAGGACGCGGTTCGAGGCGTCGGCCACCTCGGGGCCCGCGTCGTAGTGCGGCCGGCCGCTCTTGAGCGCGACGGCCCGTCCCTCGCGGACGTACCGGGCCGCCAGGTCGAGCCCCTCGGCCATGATCCGGGCCGACTCAGCGGGCGACCGCCGGTCGGCGAAGTACGTGATCTCGGCCGGGTGGACGCCGAGCACGACAAAGACCCCGAGGCCGACGGCGCGCACCTCGTCGGCGACGCCGAGCGTCGCCTCGAAGACGGGGCGGTAGTCCTCGCCGGACGAGGGCGCAACACCGAACGACCAGGAGGGCTTTGCGACGAGGAAGAGGTGGGTCCCGCCGGCCCGGTAGAACTCCTTCGCGGCCTCGACCCCCCGGCCGTTCAGGGGATCGATGTGGATGTGGTCATCCGTGATCGGGAACCGGCGGGGCGTCATGGCAGGAGAGGATCGCCATCATGGGATAGTCGTCGTGGGGCGCGAGCCGGGCGCGGCAGGAGGCGCCGTTGCACCGGGTCACGATCTCGACCTCGAACATCAGGCCCGCGAGCTCGCTGTACCCGAACTCGTTCGGGCGCATGCGCCGGGTGTCGAGACGGACCGTGATCTCCTCGACGAACGGCTGGAGGCCGACGGCCTGCTCGATCGCCTCCTCGATCACCTCCGCCGTCTGGGGCGATATCGGGGTACCGACCCACTGGTGATAGAGCGCGCCGAGCTTGATCCCGGCCTCGAAGATCGCCTGTTCGCGGTCGGACGTCATACCTGGATAGGTGAGCGCGAAGAGGGGATAATGCCGATCCCCCGGCCGTTCTCACCGCCCCGTCGACGCCCATCGCGCGGCAGGGTACCAGCGGACGAACGGGCGGGCGGGGGGCCGGAGCGGGTCCGTGGCCGGAGCGACCGTCGGCGAACCCGGACCTGTCGAGCCCGGCCCGGGGGCGAAGGTCGGGCCCGTGCCGACGGTCCGTCCGGCGAGGTCGCCGATCGCGTATCGCTTTCCGAACGGCAGGCGCGTCGTCACGGCCACGGGGGTCGGCGTCGCCGGCGCGGTCGTCACTGCGGCCTGCACCGGGGGCGGGGTTGCGGGCACAACCGTCACGACCGGGACCGGTGTCGGCGCGGGCGCGCCCACGAGGGCATACATCGCGGCGCCGTCGGCCCGGCCCCAGCCGTACACGTCGTCGCGGCCCGCCGCGCCGAGGTCGACCGCCGACGCGTAGAGGGCGGCGCGGACCTGGGCGGCAGCGAGGTCGGGCCGGGCCGCCCAGACCAGGGCGCAGAGACCGGCGGCGTGCGGCGACGCGGCTGAGGTACCCACGAAGACCGTCTTGAACCCGCCGGCTCCCGTGACGGCGATCCGGTCGGGGCCGCAGACGTCGGGCTTCCGGATGACCGCGCGCGCCGGGAAGAAGTGCGTCACGGGGCCGTTCGACGAGAACGGCTCGATCTCTCCGGGGCTGAGCGCGCCGACGGCCCCGACCGCGATCACGGCGGGGACGGCCTGGTGGCCGTAGATCCCGTCGGCCGCGACCAGGTTCTCCCAGCCCACCTCGGCCCCGGTCGACGGGTAGGCGTAGACCTCAAGGGTCCGCGCGGCGCCCGTACCGCCCGCGTGCAGGACCACGATCGCGACCTCCCGGTCCCTGCCCGTGTTGGTCCACGCGATCGATTCGAGCGGGTCCGAGCCGCCGGTCTGCCGGGTCGTGGAGGCGCGGAGCACGTCGCCCTCGCGGGCGTCGCAGAGGTAGAGGTTGAAGTCGTCGCCGGCCGAACCGAAGGACTCGTCCCACTGGAGCACCACCCGGAGCTCCTCGCCGGAGGGGACGTCGGCGTAGAGGAACGGCCGGTCCGACCCGGTCCCCGAGAAGTCGTGGAACCCCTCGCCGTCGTCGACGAACGCGCCCTGGAAGTGCTGGCGCGCGTAGTTGCCCGTGGCCGTGACGTACACGAGTCGGTGGCTCGCCAGGAGCTCCGCGATGTGGGTGGCAACCACCCCGTGCTCGAAGAACGGCTCGCGGGGCCAGGCCACGTCGTCGACGATCACGATGCAGCCGGCCGCGACCAGGGCGTCCACGGCCCGGTTGAACCCGAGCACGCTGTCCCCGTGGTCGTGAAAGCAGAGCTCCGCTCCGGGCGCGACGTCGTGGACGATCTCGAGCATCGCGGTCCCCTCGTTCCCGCCCTGGTCGTCGGAGAGAATCCGGACCGGGCCGAGGTCGCCGCTCGCCTGCGCCGTGGAGAGGCCGACGACTCCGTCCGAGATCACGCCGATCCTGACACCGGCGCCCGTGAGCCCCCGGGCCCGGAGCTCGTTCGCGCGGATGACCGCGTCCCCCGCGCTCATGACCTTCCCGGCGGCGACCAGGGGCCGGTCGACCTCGCGGACGTGCCGGACCCCCTTGAGGTGCTCGAGGACGGCGAGCTCGTACACGGTCACCCGTGCCGTGACGAGCCGGTGGTGCTCGTCGCGGTCGACGATCCCCGTGAGGTGGGAGTCGAGGACCGAGGTTGGCGTCCCGGGCGCGAGCTGGACGTAGACGTAGGACCGCGCCTCGGGGCCGGTGAGCCCGAGAGTCTGGACGGGATCGCCCTCGCGCACGCGTTCGGTGAGCGGTGTCGAGAGGACGGCTTCGCCGTAACCGGCGTAGGCGAGTACCGCCGTCTCGATCGGGTCGGGCGCGGGGGAGCCAGGGGGACCGGCAGAGGCTGCCGGCGCGAGAGCAGCACCGGCCAGGAGTGTGAGAAGCAGCGCGGCGAGAACGGCGCGGTGCACCCGGAAGGTCTGTCGTGTCATGAATCTCAATCGCCCGGCGCCTACCAGCCCGGAGCGCCGGTCCGTACCCACATCCTCATCGCCAAACGGTATCAGCGTTGCGGATGCGGCGGCAGGAGGTCGTCGCGAGGGTTTTATATCTTCCAAGCGGGAGTTCACACCAAAGTAACCGGTCCCCGTGCGGGCCGGGGAGTGCATATGTTCTTCGAGACGATCAGGACAGAGGGGCTGGCCCACCAGTCCTACCTATTTGGGGCAGACGGCGAGGCAGCCGTGATTGACCCGCGGCGAGACTGTGGCATCTACCTCGAGCGGGCCGCGGCCCACGAGGTGACGATCACCCGTATCTTCGAGACTCACCGGAACGAGGACTTCCTGGTCGGCTCGCCCGAGCTGGCCCGGCGGAGCGGGGCCACGATACACCACGGCGCCCGTCTCGACTTCGGCTACGGCACGCCGACCCACGACGGGGACCGGTTCGAGCTCGGCCCGCTCACCGTCGTCGCGCTCGAGACTCCCGGGCACACGATCGAATCCCTCTCCTACGTCCTGCACGAGGACGGAAAGCCGTACATGGTCTTCACCGGGGACGCGCTCTTCGTCGGTTCGGTCGGCCGGTCCGACCTCATGAGCGACGATCTCCGTGCCAACGCGGCAGCGCTCCACGACTCGCTTCACGACCGGCTCCTCGCGCTCCCCGACGGCACGGTGGTCTGCCCGGCCCACGGTGCGGGGTCGGTCTGCGGGGTGGGGATTCGCGACCTGCCCTTCTCGACCATCGGTTTCGAGCGAGCCACCAACCCGTACCTCGCGATGGACCGCGAGACGTTTGTCGCGGAGAAGGCAGGCGAGCTGACCTACCGGGCGCCGTACTTCCGGCGGATGGAGGAGCTGAACCTGGCCGGTCCCCCCTCCCCGCCCGAACGATGGCTGCTCCGGCCGCTTGGCCCTGAGGAACTCGACGGGATGCAGGTCGTGGACATCCGGTCGCCGACCGCGTTCGGCGCCGGACACGTGCCCGGAAGCATCAGCCTCCAGCGAGAGGGGCTGACGGCGTACATGGGCTGGGTCCTCGACTACGACCGGCCGATTGCACTCGTTGACGACTTCAACTTCGACCTCGACCGGGTCGCGGCGGACTTCGTCCGGCTCGGGTACGACAACCTGGCCGGGTATCTCCGCGGGGGCTTCGTCTCCTGGTTCCGTTCGGGCCGCCCGGTGGACCAGATCCCCATCTGGACCGTCCAGGATCTCCACGCCCGCCTCGGCGAGGTCACACTCCTCGATGTCCGCGACGGCAACCAGCGGCTCGAGCAGGGGGGGATACCGGGGTCGATCCACGTCTACGTGGGCGAGCTCGCCGACCGCCTCGACGAGATCCCGCGCGACAGGTTGGTCGCGATTTACTGCAACGTGGGGAACAAAGGGAGCCTCGCCGCGAGCCTGCTCGCAGCACACGGAACCGGTCCTGTCGCGAACGTGCTCGGCGGCTTCGCCGCCTGGAAGAACGCCGGGTATCCTGTCGTGAAGGGTGCATGAGACGCCTCTATGCAATTGCCGTCGCAGCGCTCCTCGTCGGGACCCTGAGCGGCTGCTGCGCCGCGGGCGTGATGGTGACCGACTACCGTGTCACGCCGGGCGTGCTCACCCCCGGCGGCGACGGCCTTGTGACCGTCACGATCGCGAATAGCGGGGGCTCCCCCGCCGGCACCAACGCGTCCGCCGTCGGCGACCCCGTGGTCGAGTCCGTGCGCCTGCACACGACCGACCTGACGATTCTCTCCGGCGACTACGAGAAGATCGGCCTCCTCGGTCTGGGGCAGGCCGTCCCGATCACGTTCCACGTGAAGGCGCCGTCGACCGCCGGCGTCTACTTCCCCGAGGTCTGGGTCCGCACGGAGCAGGGCCAGACGATCCGGTACCCGGTGGTGGTGAACGTCGGCACCCAGGTCGGCCAGCTCGCCAGGCCCGCGCTTGCCCTGGAGAAGTTCCTGCCGGACGCAGTCTCCCCGGGAGACCCGTTCACGGTGAACCTCACGGTGGTCAACAGGGGCGGCGCGACTGCGACCGACGTCGTGCTCACGGTCAACGTGTCCGCCCCATCCCTCGGCCTCGCGAGTTCCGGGACGCACTATGTCGCCCGGCTCGGGCCCGGCGAGGTCCACCCGGTCATGCTCGCGTTCACGACCGACCGCGACGTCCCTGTCGGTCTCCGGCCGATCGGGGTGACCCTCGACTACGTCCTCCCCGACGGCAGCTCGCGGCGGCAGAACGAGTCCCTCGCCGTCCTCGTCCGGGGCCGGGCGGTGCTCGGGCTCGCCTCGCTCATGACCGACCCGGTGCGGGTCGAGCGGGGGCAGACCTTCACCCTCCTCGCCCGCCTCGAGAACACGGGCACGGACGACGCGAACTCGGTGCGGGCGAAAATCGACCTGCCCCTCCCGGGCAACAACGAGTCGTTCATCGGCACAATCGAACCCGGCACCGACGCCCCCGCCGTCTTCAACCTGGTCGCGGAAGAGAGCGGGTCCCTGGAATACACCCTCTCGGCCACGTACGTGGACGAGGAGGGCACGCACACGGTCAAGGAGCCGCTGACTCTCGAGGTAACCGACGGCGGGGGGTACGCGCTCGTCGTCGGTGCAGCGGTGGCGGTGGCGCTGCTGGCGGCGGCGAGCCTCTGGTTCTGGCGGCGACGGAGCGCCTGAGACAGATGTTCGAGGGGCTCCGCGTCTCGTTCTTCCTCGCCGGGCGTTCGCTCCGCCGGGGCAACAAGGGGACGCTCCTGCTGACCGTGACCATCATCGCCCTGATCCTGGTGAACCTGGTCTTCCTCCCCTCCATCGTCCAGGGAGTGGTGGTCTCGTTCAACCGCCAGGCGATCGACTATAACTACGGCAATCTGGACATCGAGCCCCGTGAGGGCGAGGTCTACATCCCGAACGCGGACGCCCTCGTCTCCCGGCTCGAGCGGATCCCGGGGGTCGCGGCCGTCGCGCCGAGGATCACGGCCGGCGCCGCGATCACCTTCGAGACCACCACCCTCTCGCGCTCGGTGACCGGTGTCGACCCCGATCATGAATCCCGCGTGACCATGACCTCCGACCGGATGATCGAGGGGGAGTACCTCTCGGCCGGCGACAGGGGGTCGATCGTGATCGGCAGAACCCTCGCCGGCGAGGTGGACGAGCGCCAGGACCAGCTCGAGTCCCTCGGGGGCGCACGGGTCGGGGACTCTGTCACCGTCGCCTATGCGAACGGGCAGATCCGGCGCTACCGCGTCAAGGGGATCTACCAGACCAACGCCGTCGGCGCGGACTCCTCGGCGTACGTCACCCGTGCCGAGATCGCCTCCGTCATGGGCCTGGACGACCTGGCGACCCAGGTGCTGATCCGCACGGTCGAGGAGGGAAACGAAGACGCCTTCCGCAACCGGCTCTACGCCTTCGGGATACAGGAGCCAATCCACACCTGGCAGGAGAAGTCGCGCGGGGTCCTCGGGGACGTGACGGATTCGTTCGCGATCATCAACCTGATTTCAACCGGGGTCTCGCTCGTGATCGCAATCGTGGTGATCTTCATCGTGGTCTTCATCAACACCGTGAACCGTCGGCGGCAGATCGGGATTTTGAAGGCGATCGGGATCCACCGGACAACGATCATGTTCAGTTATGTATTCCAGGTCATCATCCTTGCCATCATGGGNNCGGGATTTTGAAGGCGATCGGGATCGACAAGGGGCTGATCGTCAACGCCTACGTTCTCCAGGTGATCTTCATGTGCCTTGCCGGCTCCGGGCTCGGGCTCGCCCTGCTCTCGGCCGTGACCAGGCTCCTGACCGTGTATCCCCTCTCGTTTCCCGGCGGCCCTGTCTATCCGGCCGTGGAGACGGCGCAGATCCTGCAGAGCATGGCCAGCCTCTTCATCGTCTCGGTCGTGGCCGGGTACGTGCCGGCCCAGCGCACCGCGAGCGAGGAGATCCTCTCGGCCATACGGGGGTGAAGTATGATCGCGGCAGAGAACCTCTCACGGGTCTATCACATGGGCGCGGTCGACGTCCGGGCGCTCGGCGGCGTCTCGTTCGAGATCGAACGCGGCGAGTTCGTGGGGATCATGGGCTCGTCGGGCTCGGGCAAGTCGACCCT
>DAEF01000211.1 GCA_002495225.1 Methanoregulaceae archaeon UBA288
GCCACCATGCTCTTGCCGGTACCGCCTTTCCCGCTTGCAACGGCGAGTTTCATGCCCTGCCCCCCTGGTCGTCGCTTGGCAGGGGCTTGTGCCCGCCTATGCTGCCGGGCATCGACCTACCCGGAGCGCACGAGGGTGTTGGCCGTAAACTTGTCGAACGCGTCCTTCACCGTGCCGCCGTCCCGGTACGTGTACATCTCGATTCCTGCGGCAGCGAGCGCTTCACGTGCGTTCCCGCCCACCATTCCGCTGATTAAAGCCTTTACGTCGTGCGAGATGAGGACCTGTGCGGCCTTCGGCCCCACGCCGCCCGCACCGTCGACCAGCGGGTTCTGGATCGCCTCGAAGGCACCGGTCTCGCTCTCGATGATGATGAAATACGGCGCCCGTCCGAACCGCTCCTCAGCGGGAGAGTCGAGGGTCGCACCCTTGGAAGTAATGCACACTTTCATGGTATCCGTCCTTACTTGTTACACATATGAGCACAATTGAATAAACCTATGGATGATGGCAGGTTGATCCGAAATGCTCCGCTGTCTGGGATAGTCAGCATAGATCGTAAATCTATCGTTTTCTCACAGCGCCGCCGGGATCGTCGTACCCACTCTTCCGTGCCCTTCCTCGCGTCACCCCGGCCGGCGATCTCGAGCTTCGTCCTCCCCTGATAGGGCGTCGGTGAAGGTTTCGTCGGATTAGCAGACGCGTCTACACCTCGATGGACGACATCGGATGCAGCGGACCAGTGACCTTCCGGCCGGGCCGGTTGGATGACCGAGACGACGGCACAACAGACGCCCGTCCGACCGGACGGCTACCGCATCGACAGGGGACAACGGAGTCCGCGTAAACGAGCCGGAGGAGCCGTGACGAGGAATCGCTGCAGTACGACGTCGCAGGTCCCGTTCCCCCGGCGGAGGTCTCCGGGACGGCACAATCTCTGTGGGGGGATTTGCCAATCCCCCACTTTGCTGGACCGTGCCGCTTCCGGCCCCCGCCGACCGCATCGGGCGGCCGGACGTCGATGCGGCACGACGACAGGTTTTCAGGCCGATGCCCGTTCGAAGGCCCGGACCGCCTCTGGGGCCACCCTCCTCGCCGCCTCGACAGCCGCGAACGCCCCGGCGCAGGGCGGCGTCAGCCAGTACCGCTGCGACCGGCCGCAGCGGCGGGGNNCCCTCGTCGACGAGCCGCTGCACCTGCCGCGTGACCGTCGGCCCGGCGAGGTCGAGGCGGGACGCGAGCTCCAGGCGGGAGATCCCCGGCGCGTCCCGTATATGATACAGCAGGGGGGCGAGGCTCGGGTTCCGGCGATAGTGGAGCACGGCGCGGTGAACCGGCGTGAGGGATGGGTCGTGCGGGAAGTACCGGACCGAACCGTTTCGCGTCTCTTCCGCGATCTTGCCGCTGACGACGAGCAGGCTGAGGTGATACCGGAGGGTCTCGCGGTTGGCGCCCGTGGCCGCGACGCACCCGGCCAGGTCGATGCCGGGGTCGGCAGCGACGGCGGCGCTGAGGTCACGCCGCACGGGGTGGTCGAGGACGTTGACCGGCCGGATTCGGCGATAGCCGAGGAAGAGCAGGAACCGGAGGAGGAGGAGCGGGTCGGGGACGTCGCCGTTCGTTCCCATCGGAGGGGAGAGAGGGAGGTCTCCCTTCCGCGCCCTTCCGGGACCGTTCTCGCCGGGCCCGGGAGGTTCGAGGCCGGTGCGCGCCGGGGGCGCAACGGGGGTCGGGGCCGGGAGGGCGGGCGGACCCCGCCGTCCCTCGCCTTTGTGCGACCGGTGATCGCCCCTTGTTCCGTCGTCACCGGCACCGTCCGCCCGGATGGCCCTCGCCTGCCCCGTCTCCGCCCCGAGCCGGGCGGTGTACAGGTGCCCGGGGGTCGGCGAGACGGCCGGGTTCGGCCCGCCGCGTTCGGCCTGGTCGCCCGCACCGGCGAACCGGCGGGAGACGGAAGCGGTCCCCGCCCCGCTCTGCCCGGGGCGGTCGGGGTCCAGAGCGACGGCGGTGCCAATGGACGAGTCGATCGCCGCGGACGAATGCCCGGGACCGTGACCGCGTTCCAGAGAAGACCCGCCGGGACTCCCCCCCTCGTCCACACGGGCCGCCCCGGTCCCGCTCCCGGTGCCGGTTGCCAAGCCGGTCCCGTCACGGGGGGTCTCCGGCGCTTCCGTTCGGGACGAGGTCACCGCGCTCCGGGGCGTCGCCGCGGCGATCGGCGCCGTGCTTTCGGACGCCCCCCAGCCCGGACTGATGTCACCGGTCATCAGCGGGGCCGGGCCCGACGGCGCCCTGGTGCTGGTCGACGTCGTCGACGGGACCGCCGTTCGGACGGGCGTCGGGGCTTCCCCCGCGGCCGCCTTGCCGGTGCCGACCGGAGACGTGGCGGCGGGATTTGCCTCGGGCCGCGGCACGGATCCCCCGACTGTGCGGGCCGTGCCGCTGTCGCTTTCGGCAGTGGCCCGGCTCTCTTCCCGGACGGCCGCCCGGGTCGGAGCAACTGTCGTGGCGACGGCGGTTTCCGTCTTCGACGTCGCCGGGGAGACGTGGACGGCGGGCGTGCCCGGGACCGTGTTCTCTCTATCGGCCGTCCCCTCGCCCGGTTGTGCGGTCGCCGTCGACGACGACCCCGTGCCGGCTGACACGGGTGACACCCCCGTTTCCTGCGACGTCGACGGGCTCGCGCCGCCGGCGTCCGCCAGTGCCGGGAGCACGACGAGCAGCAGGAGCACCGCCATGACAATGTACACGGGCCGCCGTTCGGTCATCGTGAATGAATGTCGCGGAGGCAGGTACATATCTCTTCTGACCGTGACAGCTACCCTTCGCGCCAAGATGCTCATGGCACTGGGAGGGCCGCACATCGACCGCCCTGTCGCCCGGTCGTCACGGGTGGACCGTAGCCGGTCCCGCGCCGGCAGCCCGGAAAGGTAGCTCCGGCTGTCAGAGATCGTTTTTATCTTCCGGTCGACGTGTTCCCTGTCCCCGGGAACGATACCCCGACCTCCGGCGGACAGGATGAACCAACCATGGTACGAAGATATGCAATCATCGCCCTGGTCGCGCTCGTGCTGATCCCGAGCGCGGCCCTTGCCGCCGGGTTCGCCGGCGGATTCGGGCCAAAATCGTCGCCCCTCGGGCCGAAGACCCTCGCTTCGGGCGCCCCCGACTGGGCCGGCAACGAGACCGCCCCCCGGTGGAACGGGACCGACAGCGCCGGCACCGGTGCCTGCTTTGGCGACCGGATCTGCGACGGTGCCCGGGACCGCACCCAGCTGCGCGACGGGACCTGCCTGACCAGCCAGGCAGGCGACCGCGCTCAGAACCGCACGCAGCTGCGGAACATCACGGATCTCTCCGACCGGACGGGTGACCAGGACCGCACCCGGCTGCAGGATGGGACCGGCCCGAACGACCGGGCACCCCCCTCCGCCGGGTCCGGGCGATTCGCCGTGCAGGGGCGGCACCACCGCGCCCTGGGCCGGTAGTCCCGACTTCCCCTTTTTTATCCGCCGGCCCGGACCGGCACCTATACCTGCATAGATGCCTTACCCGCAGCAGCCGAAGGTGGGTCCGTGATCACACAGGATATTGTCAGGAAACTCTGGG
>DAEF01000065.1 GCA_002495225.1 Methanoregulaceae archaeon UBA288
TACATCCGGTAGACGATCGGCAGCAGGTAGATGGCGGCGAGGAGTGCTCCGCCAAGGAGCACTGCGAGGAGCGCCACGTCATCGCTCTCGAGGATGCCGAGGCCCAGGTACCACTTGCTGACGAAGCCCGAGAGAGGGGGCGTCCCGATCATGCCGAGCGCGGCGATGGTGAAGCCCGCGGCGGCGACCGGCGCCCGTCTGGCGGCGCCGTCGAGCTTGCTCACCGTGTGAACGCCGAGCCGCTTGATGAACAGGCCGGCGCACAGGAAGAGCGCGCCCTTCATGAAGGCGTGGTTGGTGATGTGCACGAGCGCGCCCACCGTCGCATCTGTTCGGAGGAGCGAGAGCCCGAGCGTCACGTACGCCATCTGGCTGATCGTGGAGTAGGCGAGGCGACGCTTCAGGTTGTCCTGGCTGACCGCGAGCACTGCGGCGAAGAGCACGGTGAAGCCGGCGATCCATGTCAGGTAGCGGAGCACGTGGAGCTCGGTGAGGAGGGCCACGCCGAACACCTGGAAGATCACGCGCATGATGCCGAAGCACCCGGCCGCGACCATGACGCCCGACAGCACCGCCGAGAACGGCGCGGGCGCCGCCGGGTGTGCGTCAGGCACCCAACCGTGCAGCGGCACGAGCGCCGCCTTCACGCCGAAGCCCGCCATGAGGAGGACGAACGCGAGCACCGCGAAGTCGGGCGGTATGGCCGCGACCGCGGGGTTCCCGCCCGGGACGAAGTCCAGCGTGTTCCCGGTCGCCAGCAGGGCCATCATGCCCGCGAGGATCGCCACTCCGCCGCCCTGGGTGTAGACCAGGTACTTGCGGCCGGCCGCGAGCGCCTCGGCGGTCTCCGTGTGCACGACGAGCGGGTACGCGGCGATCGCCAGGATCTCGTAGAAGACGAAGAGCGAGAAGAGGTTGGACGAGAGCGCCACCCCCATGACCGCGCCGATGGTGATCGCGAAGCAGGAGTAGTACCTCGTCTGGGCGTGCTCCTTCAGCCCCCGCATGTACCCGATGCTGTACACGGTCGTGATGATCCAGAGCAGGGACGCCAGGGCCGCGAAGAGGAGACCGAGAGCGTCCGCGGTGAACTGTATCGATAGGGCGGGGAGGACCACGAGCGGCGGCGTGGAGACCGGGGTCGGAGCGAACGCCGAGGGGAGGGAGAGGACGCAGGCGAGGAACGTGAGGCCGGCGACGAGGAGCGACGCGCCCTCGCGGAGGTCCGGCCGGTCCCGGAAGAGCAGCACCAGGCCGGCGCCGGCGAACGGGAGCGCGACCATGAGGACGAGCAGCCACGCGGCTCCGTCCATCACGGACCCCCCCCGCCCCTGAGCCGGGCGAGCGCGGGGATGTCGATCTCGCATCCCGTGCGAGCCAGCAGCACAACGAGCGCCAGCGCCACCCCGGCGACGACGGCCTCGATGGCGATGAGGGTGAAGACGACCGCTTGGGAGAGGCCGACGTCCCCCGCCCGGTACCCGCCGATGATGAAGATGAGGCTCGCGGCCTTGCCGAGGAGTTCGAGCCCCATGACCACCTTGATCAGGTGCCGGCGCGCGGCCAGCGTGGCGAGGCCGATCGCGAAGAGGGCCCCCGCGGCCGCGAGGGCCACGGCGCCCTCGAGGGGGGTCACGGCGGTCCCCTCCCGGGCCGTTCGGGAGCGATGAGCATGAGGATCGCGAACACGCCAGCGAGGATGAGCAGCCCCTGGAGGAGCACCTCCCCCGACCGCCCCAGCCAGAGCGCCTCACCGACGCCGCCGGCCGTCGGCGGGCCCGCGGGCCAGGGCAGGCCGGCGGGGGCCGCCACGGCGACCAGGGACAGGAGGAAGACGGCGCCCAGGATCACGGCGCAGGCCGCGCGGCGGTTCATGACGGCATCTCCTCCTCGGTACCGGTCAGGACGAGAGAGACGAGGAAGAGCACGGCAACGAGCCCGGCGCCGACCGTCAGCTCCAGGGCCGCGGCGTACGGCGACGCGAAGAGGTAGAAGAGCGCGGCCAGGCAGGCGCTGGAGACGGCGTACGCGACGACGGCGCGCAGCAGGTTCGTCCGGGTCACGGCGATAGCGGCGCTCAGCACCGTCGCGAGGCCGAGTGCGCTCACCACGGCGAGCGAGAGGTCGGGCATCTCATCCACACCCCTCGCCGTGAACGCCCGCGTGCGGGGCAATCGCCATACCGCCCGCACGGGCGAGCAGTGCGGGGAGGGCGCCCGTGACCGGAGATACGAGGATGTCCGCAGCCCCGAAACAGGCACCTGAGGAAGTGATGGTCATCGTAATCCCAGTCCCCCGAAGCTCCCCGCACCCGCGGTCGGATGCCCTGCCCGGCGGTCCAGTCTAATGTGCCACACCAAAAAACGGCGGATGCCGACTATTACCCGTATAAAAACAATGCCTCTATACCACACCTTCACATATATATCTTTCTCATGGAGACGCCTCCCGGCGCCCGGGGTCGGGCTCACCTCGCCGCCCCGAGTCCATTCCGAATGAACGGCCCGTACCCGGCCGGAGAGAGGGCGGACCGGGGGGCGGCGGACGCGTCCCTCCTGTGGGGCCGGGGGAAAAAAACATGCCGGCAGGCGGCGATTCGGGGTCGATGATTGACCCGGCCCCGGCCGTACGCCGGGCGGGGGCTCCATTGGTGAATGATAAATAGTGATAAAACCCACAATCCTGCTAGAGTGGGTTTCATTGGAGCTACTGCTGTTTCTCATACTCTTCCCGCTGCTCACCGCTATTCTCTGCCTCGCACTGCCCGAACACCCGGTCAGGCGATGGGTGATCAGGGCGTCGGCGGTCCTGATCGGCGGGGGCTCGGTCTATCTGCTCGCAACGGCCTACAATAAAGGCTCGCAACTGATCGAGATACCACACGAGCCTGCGGGCACGGTGATGCTGGTGATCGGGCTCGCCATCACGGGCCTCATTCTCTATCTCGGCGCGAAGTACCGGCAACCGGTCGCGGTCGCGCTCGTCCTCGTCCAGACGGCCGTTCTCCTGTACTTCGAGCTGGGGTATGCCCCGGCGCTGGCCATGGAGAACAACCTCTTCGTCGACGAGTTCTCGATCATCATGGCCCTGATCATCGGGGTGATCGGGTCGGTGATCTGCGTCTACGCAATCTCGTACATGCGGGGCTACCACGAGCACCACCCGGAGGTCGAGGACCGGCGGCGGTACTTCTTCTTCGTGATGTTCGTGTTCCTCTCGGCGATGTTCGGGATCGTCTTCTCGAACAACCTCCTCTGGTTCTCCTTCTTCTGGGAGGTGACGACCCTGACCTCGTTCCTGCTGATCGGGTACTCGAGAACCGAGGAGGCGACGAAGAACGCCTTCCTTGCCCTCAAGATGAACCTGCTCGGCGGGGTCGCGTTCGCCGTGGCCCTGCTCTACATCGGGATGACCGGAGCTCCCCTCGGGCTCGACCGGCTGCTCGAGGCCGGGGGCGCGGTTGCACTCGTCCCCGCGGTCCTGATCGCGTTCGCCGGCCTCACCAAGTCGGCCCAGCTGCCCTTCTCGTCCTGGCTGCTCGGGGCGATGGTCGCCCCGACACCGGTCTCGGCCCTCCTCCACTCCTCGACGATGGTGAAGGCCGGGGTGTACGCGATCATCAAGTTCGCGCCGGTCCTCGCGGGGACCGTCCCGGGGCTCATGGTCTCCCTGGTCGGCGGGGTGACGTTCTTCCTCGCCTCCGCCATGGCGATCACCCAGTCCAATGCGAAGCGGCTGCTCGCCTACTCGACGATCGCGAACCTCGGGCTCGTCGTCGCCTGCGGGGGGATCGGGACGTACGAGGCGGTCTGGGCCGCGATCTTGCTGATCATCTTCCACGCCGTCGCGAAGTCGCTCCTCTTCCTCAGCGTCGGCACGGTCGAACACCAGATCCACAGCCGTGACGTCGAGGACATGGACGGGCTGATCGTGACCATGCCGCGCGTGGCCGCGATGATCCTCATCGGGATCACCGGGATGTTCCTCGCTCCGTTCGGGATGCTGATCTCGAAGTGGGCCTCGCTGCGGGCCTTCATCGACGCCCCCGGCGGCCTCGTCTTCGTCCTCCTGATCGCGTTCGGATCGGGTGTCACCCTCTTCTTCTGGACGAAGTGGCTGGGCCGCCTGATCACGCGCCCACAGAACGAAGAGAACATCGAGGGGCGGGTGAACCGGGAGGAGATCACCATGCTCGGCATCCTCTCCGCCCTGACCGTCGGGATCTGTCTCCTCTTCCCGTGGGTCGCCCGCGTCCTGATCGAGCCCTATGTCCTGGATATCTACGGCAAGGTCACCCAGCTCGGGCAGGACAACGAGCTGATCATGATCCTGATGCTCGTCATGATCCTGGTCCTACCCCTGACCATGCTCTACTTCAGGAACGGTAGAGATCGCCGCAAACTCGACGTCTATATGGGTGGAAGGGTCACTACTACCGACATGCACTTCACCGGCTCGGCCGGGATCGATCGGCAGCTCGCGCTCCACAACTACTACCTCGAAGGGTACTTCGGTGAAAAGAAACTGATGACGATCGGCGTCGTGGTGACGGTGCTGCTGATCCTGACGATGCTCGAACTCGTCATCGTCCCGGGGGTGCTCGCATGATCTCCTGGATATACGGGGTCGCGTTCCTCGTGCTCGCGCCGATCGTCGGCGGGCTCGTGGCCGGCATCGACCGGCGGATCACAGCCCGGATGCAGGGGCGGGTCGGCCCCCCGATCCTCCAGTCGTTCTACGACGTGGGCAAGCTCTTCGAGAAGGAGTCTGCGTATGTGCGCGCGTCGCAGAACTTCTACATCCTCGGGTACCTGGTCTTCATCATCTTCTCGGGGGCCCTCTTCTTCGCCGGAGGAGACCTGCTGCTCGTCATCTTCGCCCTGACCCTCTCCCACGTCTTCCTGGTGGTGGGGGCGTACTCGGTCACATCGCCCT
>DAEF01000046.1 GCA_002495225.1 Methanoregulaceae archaeon UBA288
TCGGGCTCGGGCAAGTCCACGCTCGTCTACGAGATCCTGTACAAGGCCCTCCACCGGAAACTCTTCCGGACGGGCGACCCGCCCGGCGCCCACGACGGGCTCGAGTCCGACGCCCCGATCGACAAGGTGATCGTGATCGACNNACGTCGATCAGGCGCCGATCGGTCGAACGCCGCGCTCGAACCCGGCGACCTACACCAAGGTCTTCGACGACATCCGGAAGATCTTCGCCGAGACCCAGGAGGCCAAGGTCCGCGGGTACGGTCCAGGCCGGTTCTCGTTCAACGTCCGCGGGGGGCGGTGCGAGGCCTGCCAGGGCGACGGCCTGATCAGGATCGAGATGAACTTTTTGCCCGAGGTCTACATCGAGTGCGAGGAGTGCAAGGGCCGGCGCTACAACACCGAGACCCTCGAGGTGAAGTACAAGGGCAGATCGATCGCGGACGTGCTCGAGATGTCGGTCGAGGAGGCGCTCCACCTCTTCGAGCGCATCCCGAGGATCCGCAACAAGCTGGACGTCCTCTCCCGCGTCGGCCTCGACTACATCAAGCTCGGCCAGTCCTCGACCACGCTCTCGGGCGGCGAGGCCCAGCGGATCAAGCTGACCCGCGAGCTCGCCAAGCGCGCCACCGGCCGGACGCTCTACCTCTTGGACGAGCCCACGACCGGGCTGCACTTCCACGACGTCAAGAAGCTGATCCAGGTCCTCGACGACCTGGTCAAGAAGGGGAACAGCGTCCTGGTGATCGAGCACAACCTGGACGTGATCAAGTCGGCCGACTACGTGATCGACCTCGGCCCCGAGGGCGGCGACGAGGGAGGCGAGGTGGTCGCCGTCGGCACGCCCGAGGAGGTCGTGGAGAACCCGCGCTCCTACACGGGCCAGTTCCTGAAACAGGTGCTATGAACAACCCTCCCGTCGACCTCCAGGGGCTCCCCGAGCTGCCCGGCTGCTACCTCTTCTCCGGCGCGGACGGGACGGTCATCTACGTGGGCAAGGCCAGGAACCTGCGGCGCCGGGTCTCGTCCTACTTCGCCCGGTCCGACCTCGATCCCAAGACGGCCGCGCTCGTGGGCCACATCGCGCACCTCGACTTCATCGTGACCACCACCGAGGTCGAGGCGCTGATCCTCGAGAACACCCTGATCAAGAAGCACTGGCCCCGGTACAACATCCGGCTCAAGGACTCCAAGACCTACGCCTACATCCTCTGCACGGACGAGCCCTACCCGCGCCTGGTCTACGCCCGGCAGAAGGACGAGGCGGGGACCTACTACGGCCCGTTCGTCTCGGGCCTCGAGCGCGACCACCTCCTCAGGGGCCTCCGGCACGCCTTCCGGCTCAGGAGCTGCCGGAAGCTCCCGAAGCGCCCCTGCCTCCGGTACCACATGAACACCTGCTCCGGGCCGTGCGTCGGCGCCATCTCGCAGGAAGCGTACGCGGAGTCCGTCAGGCGGGCCGAGGAGTGCCTGAAGGGGCGCGACCGCGAGCTCCTGGGGACGCTCCGCGAGGAGATGGCCGCATACGCGGCCGAAGACCAGTTCGAGCAGGCCCTCGCCCGGCGCGAGCAGATCCGCGCGATCGAGGGGCTCGCCGAGCACCAGCGGGTCGACCGGCAGAAGACCTACGACGAGGACGTCATCAACTACATCGTGGTCGAGGAGACGGTCTACCTCGCCCTCTTCAAGATCCACCTGGGCACCCTGACCGGCAAGCAGGAGTTCGTCTTCGACCACCGCGAGGAGTTTTTGCCCGAGTTCCTGGTCCAGTACTACGCCGAGAACGCGGTGCCGAAGGAGGTCGTGCTCCCCGAGGAGGTGGACCCGGCGATCGCTGATTACCTCTCCGAACTGAAGGGCCGGCGCGTCCGGGTCACGGTGCCGCAGCGGGGCGACCGCCGCCACCTGCTCGAGCTCGTGAAGGTCAACCTCGAGACCTCGTTCTTCGGCGACCGGATCAAGGTCGAGGCCCTCCGCCGTGACCTCCGCCTGCCCACGCCGCCCGAGGTGGTCGAGTGCATCGACATCTCCCACCTCGCCGGGACCTCGACGGTCGGGGTCATGGTCCAGTTCCGGGGCGGGCGGCCCGAGAAGCGGAACTACCGCCGCTTCCGGATCAAAACGGTCGAGGGGGTCGACGACTTCGCCGCGATCGCCGAGGTGGTCCGGCGGCGGTACGCCCGCCTCAAGAAGGACGACGCCGAGCTCCCCGACCTCGTCGTGGTCGACGGGGGCAGAGGGCAGCTCTCGGCCGCGAAGCGCGTGCTCGACGACCTGGGCCTGAAGATCCCGGTCGTCGCGCTCGCCAAGCGCGAGGAGGAGGTCTGGGTGCCGGGCCTCTCCGTCCCCCTGCCCCTCGACCGGAAAACGAAAGGGAGCCTCTATCTCCAGGAGGTCCGCGACGAGGCCCACCGCTTCGCGATCGCGTACAACCGCAGCCTGCGGTCCAGGGCGGTGCTCCAGTGACCGAAAAGTTCGAACTCGTCTCGCCGTTCGAGCCGAAGGGCTCGCAGCCGACCGCGCTCGCCTCGCTCGTCGAGGGGATCCGCGGGGGCGACGAGAAGCAGACCCTGCTCGGCGTGACCGGCTCGGGCAAGACCTTCACGATCGCGAACGTGATCCAGGAGGTCCAGCGGCCCACCCTCGTCATCGCGCACAACAAGACCCTCGCGGCCCAGCTCTACAACGAGTTCCGCGACTTCTTCCCGCGCAATCGCGTCGAGTACTTCGTCTCGTACTACGACTACTACCAGCCCGAGTCCT
>DAEF01000096.1 GCA_002495225.1 Methanoregulaceae archaeon UBA288
ACGGGTGCGATGCCTGCATCCTCGTCACGGAGTCGACCCCGTTCGGGCTTCACGATCTGAAACTCGCGGTGGAGGTGGCCGCAGGGCTCGGCGTCCCCTCGGGCGTCGTCATCAACCGGAGCGACGGAGAGGACCGGCCGACCCTCGAGTTCTGCGCCGATCACGGCATCGAGGTGCTGATGACCATTCCCTTCGACCGCGAGATCGCCGCCATCCAGAGCAGGGGTGACCTCCTCTGCCGGGCACGGCCCGAGTGGCAGGAGGCGTTCGTCGACCTCTTTGAACGATGCCGGAAACTGGCCGGAGGAAACACATGATCCGCCTGGCGGTCATCAGCGGCAAGGGGGGAACGGGCAAGACCATGATCACGGCAGCCCTCGCCCAGCTGCTCCCCATGAGCCTCGTGCTCGCGGATTGCGACGTGGACGCGGCAAACCTCGAACTCCTCCTCAGCCCGACACTGATCCGGAAAGAACCCTTCATGGGCATGAAGGCCGCGTGCATCGACCAGGCGCTCTGCGTGCAGTGCGGGGAGTGCGAGGCGCACTGCCGGTTCGAATCGATCGAATACGATGGTGATGCGTACCGGGTCAGCCCCCTCCGCTGCGAGGGATGCGCCGTCTGCGTCCACGTCTGCCCTGCCGGCGCGATCACCATGCAGCCGCGGCAGACGGGTGAGATCATGTACTCTGAGACGGAGTGGGGGCACCTGGTGCATGCCCGGCTCGTCCCGGGAGCGGGCAACTCCGGCCTGCTCGTCAACGAGGTCAAGAAGACCGCGATGCGACTCGACGGGGACCGCGATCTCCTCCTGATCGACGGTCCGCCCGGGACCGGGTGTCCGCTCATCTCCACGATCAGCGGGGTGGACGCGGTGCTCATCGTCACGGAGCCGAGCGTCTCGGGGCTTCACGACCTCAAGCGGGTGGTGACGGTCTGCCGGCAGTTCGGGCCGCGGATCATGGTCGCGGTCAACCGGTTCGACCTGGATTCATCCCTCGCCGATTCGATACAGCGCTGGTGCGATGAAAAGGACATCTCCCTTATCGGGCTGATCCCGTTCGACCACGCGGTCATCGACTCGGTGAGAAAGGGGATCCCGGTCACCCGGGCCGGCCCGTCTCCCGCGGTTCATGCCATTCGGGAGATGGAATCCCGCCTCGAACAGGAACTGGCGGGCTGCGGCACCCGGGGATAACGGGTTTCTCCCCTGCGCCTTTTTTCGGGGGGATGCCGGTCATCCCTATCCTCAAATGACCGATAACGGAGAACAGGAGAGTAACATCATGAGAGACAATCTGGAACCGGTATCGTATCATGCACAACCGGGCTGTACGGCCACGGAGCCTTCGCGATGACCCAGCGCCACGTGTTCGGGCCGGTCCTGTCCCGCAGGCTCGGACTGTCGCTCGGCATCGACCTGATCCCGTACAAGACCTGTTCGTACGACTGCGTCTACTGCGAATGCGGGCGGACCACGGTGCAAACTGTCACTCGGCGGGAGTTTTTCCCCGTCGAGGACGTGATGACCGAACTCCGCGCCGTGCTCGCGCCCCGCCCGGAGCTCGACTCGATCACGCTCGCCGGTTCCGGCGAACCGACGCTCTCCCTGTCGCTGGGGAGGGTGATCGGATTCCTGAAGGACGAGTTCCCGGACTACACCGTGAGCGTCCTCACCAACGGGAGCCTCCTCACCGTGCCGGCGGTGCGTGAGGAACTCGTCCTCGCGGACCGCGTGATCCCGACCCTCACCACGACGTCGCAGGAGACGTTCGAACGCATCCACCGGCCCCACCCCGGGCTCGAGGTGGGCGCGATCATCGGGGGGATGGAGCGGTTCCGGACGGAATACTCCGGCCAGCTCTGGCTCGAGGTCTTCGTCATCCCCGGCCTGAACACCTCGGCGGCGGAACTGGCGGGCCTGAAGGACGCGATCGAACGCATCGACCCGGACAGGGTCCAGCTGAACACCCTCGACCGGCCCTCCGCGGAGGGATGGGTCCGGGCGGCCCCGGACGCGGAACTGGAGCGGATCGGGGCGCTGCTCGGAAGACCGGGTGCCGGGGTCGTCCGCCGGGAACCGCCAGCTGCACGGGTGCCGGCGGCCCCCGCCGAAGCCGGGGAGCGGGTCCGGGCGACCCTCTGCCGGAGACCTTCGACCATCAGCGACCTCGTCCTCACCACCGGCATGAGCGGGGGCGAAGTGGCGAAGGTCCTCGGCGTGCTCGAACGGGCAGGGCTGGTCACGTCGGAGCGTAGAAGACGCGGCGTCTTCTACACGTGCCGACCGGACGACGACGCGGCCGGGGGCGGCGCATGAAGGCGACGGTCCTGGTGGACAACACCGCGCTCTTCGACCGACCGTACCTCGCGGAGCACGGGTTCGCCATGTACATCGAGGCCGAAGGAAAGAAGGTGCTCTTCGACACGGGGTACTCCGACGCGCTCGTCAGGAACGCCGCAGGGTTGAAGATCGACCTCCTCGATCTCGACTACATCGTGCTCTCGCACGGCCACAACGACCACACCTGGGGACTGCATCACCTGCTGCGGCTCTTCCTCGATGCGATCATGGAGGGGACGGCGCACCGCCTGCCCCGGCTCGTCGCGCACCCGCACTGCTTCTATCCCCGGCCGAAGTCGCCCTTCCCTGATATCGGCGCGGTCCTCACGGCCGACGAGGTGCGGCGTTTCATGCCGCTCGACCTCACGAGCCGTCCCGTCCAGCTCACCCCGAACCTGTTCTTCCTCGGGGAGATCGAGCGGACCGTTTCGTTTGAGACGTTCTCCCCGGGGCCGCGGCGCATCGTGATGCCGGACGGGAGCGTGCAGGAGGATTTCCTGGTCGACGATACGGGCCTCGCCTACCGCAGTCGCGAGGGGCTTGCGGTGATAACGGGCTGCGCTCACGCGGGGGTCTGCAACACGGTCGAGCACGCCCGCCGGGTCTGCGGAGAGGACCGGGTCACGGATATCGTCGGCGGCCTCCACCTCCGGGGTGAGGGGCCCCAGCTGGACGGGACCTGCGACTACCTGCGGGGGCTCGGTCTCGACGCGCTCCACGCCTGCCACTGCACCTCGCTCCTCGCGAAGGTGGCCCTGGCCGGCGCCGCCCCGCTCAAGGAGACCGGCGTGGGCCTGCGGCTGGAGTACGGGGACCGCTGAGCGGGGCGGGAGGGGAAAACCTCTCTCCGTCTTTTTCGAAGTATTGCTGATCTTCACAGGCAGAGCGACCTGAACCGGCGAATGGCGTCGGTCGTCGCCGGGTCGCTCCGTGCGAATTCGAGGAACAGCTCCAGCCGTTGCAGGGTTTCGGGGCTGATGTGATGCTCGATCCGGCAGGCATCCTCTTCGGCCCGGTCACGGTCGATCCCCAGGATCTCCAGGAGATCCGCGAGAATGCGGTGTCTCTGCATCAGCTCCTGCGCTAATTTATTCCCCGTGGCGGTAAGGATCGCACCGTTGTATGACTCGTACTGGATGAGCCCCTCCCGCTCGAGTTTCTGCAGCATTTCGGTGATGGAGGGGGGCTTCACCCCCATCTGCGATGCAATCATCCCCGTCTGCGCACGCCCGAACTCCTGCTCCAGGACGTGGATGATCTCGATATATTCCTCGATTGTCTTGTGTCTCATCTGCTGCCGCCTCATATGCCGAGCAGTACTGCTTTCATCACGCCGCCGACCAGGAAGGCAGTGCAGACCATGTACCCGGTTGCCATCATCATCCCCCTGATCCCCAGCTCCCTGAACATCACGGCAAACGTGCCCACGCAGGGGAAGTAGACCGTGAGGAGTGTCGTGGCGATAACGAGCTGCATCGGGGACATGCCGAGGGGAAGCAGCATCCCGACGGCGAGGTCTTTTCGCAGGAACCCGACCAGGAGCGCCGAAGCGGCCTCCTTCGGCAGGCCGAACCACCCCTCGACGACGGGGGCGAGCACTTCGCCCAGCCAATCCATGAACCCGACGGTGTAGAGGAGGTTGATGATGAGCACGCCGAGAAACAGGAACGGGATGGCTTCCTTGAGGAACCAGCGGACCCGCATCCAGGTCTTCTTCAGCACGGTCCCGATGTCCGGCCTGCGGTACGGCGGAATTTCCAGGCAGATCTCCGGGCTGTCCCCCGGGATGAGCCGGTTCAGGATGAGCCCCGATAAGATGAACACGATGAACAGCGTGGCAAACACCAGGAGGATGTAGCCGGCACCGTAGGGTCCCAGGATGCCGAAGACCATCGCGTTCTTTGCCATGCAGGGGACCGAGATCGCGAGGAGGGTCGCGGCGATGAACCGCTGCTTTTTTGTCTCCAGGCTCCGTGCCGCGAGCACTCCGGGGACGTTGCACCCGAGCCCCAGGAACACGGGTATGATCCCGAACCCGTGCATGCCGA
>DAEF01000111.1 GCA_002495225.1 Methanoregulaceae archaeon UBA288
ACGACCTGCTCGTGAACATGGGGGTCTGCTTCGTCGCCGGCACCACGGCCGAACAGATGCACGGGGCGATCCGCCGGATCGAGGCGGACCTGCGCTCGGCGTACCCCGAGACCAACCGCGTCTACATCGAGGCCGAGTCCCTGCCGGCGGCGGGGGCGCCCACGACGGTCTGCCGCACGGGGCCGGACCTCCCCCGGATGGGTTAAACTGGAAACGGTTCCAATGGGCGCCCGTGGAAACCCGGGGGGCTCCCGTGCGGGCTAGTCCCGTCGCCGCCCGGGCCGCGCCTCGTTCTCTTCCACCCGCGCCCTCACGATCCTGCGGACCAGGTCCGGTGATAGCGGGTTCTTCGCCGAGAACCGGATGGTCGTCCCGGAGATCTCGTGGCCATCGAGTTCGCTTCTGAAACGCTCGACGACCGGCGCGCTCGCCACGATGAGACTGCAATGGTTTTTGAACGCGGCGAAATGGACCAGCGGCCCCTGGTACCTGTACGTCGGAACCCGGTAGCTGATCCCCTCGTCGGCCTCCGGCGCCGCCGCCCGGATCGTGGCGCGAAGGTCCTGGAGAGCGGCGCGCGCCTCGCCGGGAAGGGCCGCGAGGTAGTCGTCGACTGTTGCCGCCGGTCCTGCGTGCCGGTCCGCTTCCACACTCATCTCTGCACCCCGTCCTCTCCTCTTCACGCGAGGTTGTATTTGAATAGCAATGACGTGTCCCGGGGGCATGCCCGGGCGCACTCGCCCGGGATCTGGACCGGGGGGCGCTCCGGTGCGATGCGCCCTCACAGGGAGAACTTCCACTATCGCCGCCTGGCTGTCGTCACTCAGGAGGTGGGGGGAGGATGTGCAGGTATATACGCAGGGACAGCACACGTTAGTCCCCGAAGCGAGGTGGGGTAGCCAGGATATCCCGTCGGGCCCATAACCCGAAGACCGATGGTTCAAATCCATCCCTCGCTATCGTCCATTCCTGCTGGTGCGTTCCCGAGACGGGAGGCGCCCGGCACGTTTCCTTGAGCCGTGCAGACACGTCTCTTTTTTTCGCTCCCGGCGACCCCCGTTCCCGGCGCGTTCGGCGATCCGCCTCCTGGCCTGGACGTGCTTCTCGACGATGGCCGAAAAAAGCGATCGCGCGCCGTGAGCCCCCCGTGGGGTCATCCTGACCCCCGCGACGGTGCCGGGATGCCGACCGTCCAGGGCATGTGCGCGAGCGCCGTCGTTCGAGGGGCAGTGCGCCGACGGCTCGCGGAAGGGGGCCTGACAACCGGGCCCTGCGAAAGAAGAAGGATTAAACACCATCTGACCCCAGAAAAAAGAGAGAGCGACATATCCCAGGTTCGATGGGTCCTGCATCCCCAGGGCTGCTTCCGGATCATCTGGCCAGAGGGCCAAGCACGCACCCTGCGGTGAAGAGAGGACCCCGGCATGATTCCTGTGACCCCTGAACAGGCAATCGTGTTCGTTGCCCTCCTCGTGGCCCTCGTGCTGTTCATCGACGGCAGGCTGCGCTACGACATCGTGGCGCTCCTGTCCCTGTTCATCGTCACGATAACGGGAGTGGTCGGCTGGGACAGGGCGTTCCTGGGGTTTGCGAACCCGGCCGTGATCACGGTGGCGGCGGTCCTGGTGATCAGCCGGGGTCTCCATAACGCGGGGTTCGTCGAGCTGATCGCCCGGAGACTCTCCCGGCTGGGAGACAGGCCCACGGTGCAGGTATCGGCCCTCACCGGCCTCGTGACTGCATTGTCCGCCCTGATGAACAATGTCGGGGCGCTCGCCCTGCTCATGCCCGTCGGGATCAGGATGGCACGATGGAGCGGCCGGTCCCCCTCCGCACTCCTCCTCGCCCTGGCGTTCGGATCCTGTCTCGGCGGACTGATCACCCTGATCGGCACGCCCACCAACATCATCATCGCGACGTACCGTGCCGAGCACAGCGGCTCGCCCTTTACCATGTTCGACTTCACACCGGTGGGTCTCGGAGTGGCCCTCGCAGGCCTCCTGTTCATCGGGCTGGTGGGGTGGCGTCTCGTTCCGGAGAGGTCGGGTCGGGCCACCCGCGAGGACCTCTTCGGGGTCGAGGACTACCTAACCGAGGTCCGGGTTCCCGGGGATTCGAGTTTTGCGGGCAGTTCCCTCGAGAGACTCGACCGGAGGGGAGATGTCGAGGTTGCGATCGTGGAGCTCGTCCATCGGGAGTCGGCACAGCCCTCGATCGAGCGCGGCGGGCAGGTTGAACCGGGCGACACCCTCGTCGTCAGGGGCAGTGCCGGCGATCTCAAATCCTTCATCGATGAGTTTGGGTTCACACTGGCGGAAGACCGGGAGGTGTGCGTATGGTCCCCCGGTAACGGGCAGGTGACCCTGCTCGAGGCGGTGATCCGCCCGGATTCGCCGATCATCGGCAGGACGGTGCGAGAGATCGAGCTCAGATCCGCGCACGGGTTGAACCTGATCGCAGTGTCGAGGCCCGGAGAGCGGCTCGGGGAACGGCTTTCCGGCATTCGCTTCCGGAGCGGGGACGTCCTCCTCCTGAAGGGTACATCCGGCACCCTGGAGGAGGCGTTGAAGCCGCTCGGCTGCCACCCTCTCGCAGAACGGGGCCTGAGACTCGGAGAACCGCGACGGATCGCATTCGCGGTCGGCGTCTTCGGTCTTGCCATCGGTTTCGCGGCTCTCGGGCTCCTCCCGGTGGAGATCGTCTTCTCGATGGCCGCCGTCGCCATGGTGCTCGTGTCCCTCGTACCCCTGCGGGAGATCTACCGGAGCATCGACTGGCCCATAATCGTCCTGCTCGGTGCCCTGCTCCCGGTGGTGCATGCGCTCGAGAGCACCGGGGGCGCCCACCTGATCGCCTCGTCGCTCCTCTCTCTTCAGGGCTATCTCCCCGAGACGGCCATTCTCCTGCTCATCATGGCGGGGACGATGCTGATCTCGAACGTCATCAACAACGCCGCGACCGCGGTTCTCATGGCCCCCATCGCCGTGAGCCTCGCCGGCGATCTCGGGGCGTCGACGGACGCGTTCCTGATGGCCATTGCCGTCGGGGCCTCGGCTCCGTTCCTGACACCCATCGGGCACCAGTCGAACGCCCTGGTGATGAGGCCCGCGGGGTTGAAGTTCGGCGATTACTGGCGCCTGGGCCTTCCACTCTCGGTGATCGTTGTCGTGGTGGCCACGTACCTGATCCCGCACTTCTGGCCCCTGTGACCGGGTCCTGCCTCTTGAACGGGGGGCGCCGTCGACCTCCTCGCCGTGAACCCCGGTACGGCGTCGTTGTCGACACCGCGCGCGAGGGGGCCGTCACCGACGACGTGCCCCCGGGGGCGAGGCATGGCGCAGATATTATGGTCCCGAAGAGAGAGGGAACCGTACCATGTGCGGCCGGTATTCGCTCATCTGCACGGACGACCTCGGGAACCGGTTCCGGGTCTTCGAACCGACGATCGGCTGCCGCTCGAGGTTCAACGTCGCGCCGTCCCAGTCCATGCCCGTGGTCGTGCGGCGCGAGCAGAGTGAGCTGGTCATGATGCAGTGGGGGCTCGTGCCACACTGGGCGAAGGACCTGAAGGGCACGGTGCGCCCGATCAACGCACGGGCCGAGACCCTCGCCGAGCGGCCCATGTTCCGCGGGCTGCTGAAACAGAACCGCTGCCTGGTGCCCGCGAGCGGGTTCTACGAGTGGAAGCGGGACGGCGACCGGAAGACGCCGTTCTACGTCCGCCTCCGCGATGCGGAGCTCTTCGCGTTCGCCGGCCTCTACGACGTCTGGCAGGATGCCGACGGCGTCGCCCACCCCACGTACACGCTCGTCACCACGAGCGCGAACCGGGTCATGGCCCCGATTCACGACCGCATGCCCGTGATCCTCGGACGAGAATACGAGGAGCGGTGGCTCGCAGGCGGGCCGCCGGCGCCCGAAGAGTTGCCCGCGCTCCTCGGGCCGTACCCGGCCGACGCCATGGAGGCGTACCCGGTCTCGACGCGGGTCAACAGCCCTGCGACGGACGACCCGTCCCTGATCGAGCCGCTCGGGACGCTCTGAGCCCGGCAGGCCTGACGGCCGTGACCGGCAGGTATAACCTCCCGTCTCCTCAGATCTCAGGTTACAGGACGGTATGAGACGGAGAATCATCGTTGTCGACGAGCGACGGTGCACGGGGTGCGGCCTCTGCATGCCCGACTGCCCGGCGGGATCCCTCGAGGTCGAGGACGGCAGGTCTCACCTGGTCGACGAGCGGGTCTGCGACGGGGGCGGCGCCTGTGTCGTCGCCTGCCCCAAGGAGGCGATCGCGGTCGTGGAGTGCGAGGCCCGGCCGTTCGACCAGGCGAGGCTGATGGAGCGGGTTGCGTCCCGGGGCGAGAGCGCCGTGCGGTTCTACCTGGGGCACCTCCGCGCCCGCGGCGAAGCGGAGCTGTTCCGCCAGGCGATCGGCTACCTGGTCGAGAACGGTATCCCCGTCCCGGCCGAATGTACCTCTGCGGGCGAAGAGGAAGACCCGGCCCGGTGACGTGCAGGGGTCTCAGCGGTCGTGCGACACGGCCCAGAGATAGAGGGACGCGACCGAGCCGTGCGGCGAGTACCGTGCGCGGCATTGTTCGAACTGCGCGCGGTCCAGCGTCTCCAGGCCGTAGAGGACCCTCATCCCGCGCCTTATCGCGAGGTCGCTCCAGCTGACCACGTCCGGTCGCTCCATCGAGAAGATCAAAAGCATCTCCGCGGTCCACGTACCGACCCCCCGCAGGGACGAGAGCTGTTCGATCACCTCCTCGTCCGGGAGGTCGTGCAGCCCGGCGAGGTCCAGCTCGCCCCGCAGCACGGTCTCCGCGGCGCCCCTGGCGTACTCCGCCTTCCGGCCCGAGAGGCCGCACCGCCGGAGCTCCTCGACGGAGGCGGCGGCCAGCGACTGCGGGGTGACCGCGCCGAGAGCCTCCTGCAGCCGCGCCCAGACCGAGGCAGCGGCCCGGGACGAGACCTGCTGGCCGACGATGCTGTGCACGAGCGCGGCGAAGAGGTCGGGGATCACCTCGCGCTCGATCGTCCCGATCCGGTCGATGGCCGCGCCCAGGACGGGGTCCCGTCTCCGCAGGTACTCCAGCTCCGCATCCCCGTATCGAAACGTCCGCATCCCGCTTCACCTGAGCGACCCCGGTCCCCCTGCCGGCGAACTTCGGCCTTCGCCCCCCTGTACTGACGGGATCGGGGCAGTTATATCCGTTCGGGCCGATATTTAAAGGAAGAGCATGAGCGACGGTCTCTCCCCCGGCATGCGCCAGTACCTCGCAGCGAAGCGGCAGCACCCCGACGCCCTCCTGCTCTGCCGCATGGGCGACTTCTACGAGACCTTCGGGCCCGACGCCGAGACCGTCGCCCGCGAGCTCGACATCGTTCTGACCTCCCGCGGCACGGACGCCGACGGCAACCGGATCCCCCTCGCGGGCGTCCCGTACCACGCGGCCGAGTCCTATATCGCGCGCCTCGTCCGGAAGGGCTACCGGGTCGCGATCGCCGAGCAGATGGAGGACCCGAAGAAGGCGAAGGGGCTCGTGAAGCGCGAGGTCGTCCGGGTCGTGACCCCCGGCACGCTCGTGGACGGGGCCATGCTCGAGGCGCCTCAGGCGCGGTACCTGATGACCGTCGCCCCCGGGGCGGAGCGGACCGGGATCGCCGTCCTCGACGCCTCCACCGGCGAGTTCACGGCCCTGGCCGTCTCGAACGCCGAGGCCCGCGCCGCGGTGCTGGCCGAGGCCGTCCGCCGCTCGCCCGAGGAGGTGCTCGTCCCCGAGACTCTGGACGGCCCCCTGCTCGAGACCATCGGGTCGCTCGATGCCGTCACCACCACCCGCCCCCCCGCCGTCTTCGAGAGCGCTGAGGCGGCGCGCTACCTCGCCGGCCGGTTCGGGCGGGGCTTCGAGAACGACGACCCCGCTGCCGTCGCCGCCGCCGGCGCCGCCCTCGCCTACGCCGAGGCGATGCACTGCGCCCCCCTTCCGCAGGTCGGCGGCCTCTCGCTCGCAGCGGCGGGCGGAGACGCGCCCGTCCTCGATGCCATCACGGTCCGGAACCTCGAGCTGGTCCGGCCGGTCCGCGACGGGAAGAAGGGCGCGACCCTCATCCAGGTCCTGGACCGGACGGTCACGCCCATGGGGGCCCGCCTCCTCCGGGCCCGGATCGTCCAGCCTCTCAGCGATCCGGCCGCGATCAACCGCCGCCTCGACGCGGTCGAGTTCTTCGCGACGAGCACGGTCGCCCGGCGCGACCTCCGCCGCCGGCTCGGCGCGGTGGCCGACCTGGAGCGGATCGCCGGCCGGATCGCCTACGGCAACGCCTCGCCCCGCGATCTTCTGGCCGTCCGGCGGTCGCTCGAGGCCCTGCCCGGCCTCGCGGCCCTCCTCGCCGGCGCGGCAGACCTCCCGGCGCTCCTCGCCGCCGCGACGGCCGAGCTCGGCGACCACGCCGCCGAGGCAGCCCTTGTCGCCTCAGCGCTCGCGGACGACCCCCCGGCCGTCGCCCGGAGCGGCGGCATGATCCGGGACGGGTATGACGCCGAGCTCGACCGGCTCCGCGGGCTTGCCACGAGCGGGCGCGACTGGGTGGCCGCGCTCCAGCAGGCCGAGCGCGAGCAGACCGGTATCAAAAACCTGAAGATCGGGTACAACCGCGTCTTCGGCTACTACATCGAGGTCCCGAAGGCCCAGCAGGCGCGCGTTCCGCCCGAGTACGAGCGGCGGCAGACGACCTCGACCGGCGAGCGGTTCACCGTCCCGGGCCTCCGTGAGAAGGAGGCCGAGATCGCGCACGCGGACGAGCGGCTCGGCGAGCGTGAGCAGGAGGTCTGGCAGGGGCTTCTCGAGGCCCTCCGGCCGGCCGTGCCGGGCTTCCAGGCCGCCGCGCGGGCCGCAGGGCTCCTCGACCTCTTCGCCGCCCTCGCCGAGGTCGGAGTCGAGTACCGCTACACCCGGCCCGTCGTCGACGGCGGCACGGCGACCCTGATCCGCGGGGGGCGGCACCCCGTGGTCGAGGCCATGTCGAGCGAGCCGTTCGTGCCGAACGACACCGTCCTCGACGCCGCGGGCGAGCAGCTCCTGATCATCACGGGAGCGAACATGGCCGGCAAGTCCACGTACATGCGGGCGGTCGCCCTGATCACGGTCATGGCGCAGTGCGGCATGTTCGTTTCGGCCGACCACGCCACGATCGGGGTCGTGGACCGGATCTTCACCCGCGTCGGGGCCTTCGACGACCTGGCCTCGGGCCAGTCGACGTTCATGGTCGAGATGCTCGAGCTCGCGAACATCCTGGTCCACGCGACGCCGAAGAGCCTGGTCGTGCTCGACGAGATCGGGCGCGGGACCAGCACCCTCGACGGCTACGCGATCGCCCGGGCCGTCCTCGAGTTTTTGCACGGAAAGGGCAGGAGCGGGCCGCGGACGCTCTTCGCGACCCACTTCCACGAGCTCGTCGAGGCCGAGAACGACCTTTCTCGCGTCTGCAACTATCACATGGCCGTCAAGGACACGGGGACGTCGGTGATCTTCACGCGGACCATCATCCCGGGCGCGACGGACCGGTCGTACGGCGTCCACGTGGCCGAGCTCGCGGGCGTGCCGGGCCCGGTGATCGGGCGGGCGAAGGCCCTGCTCGAGGACCTGGTCCGGCGCGAGGCCGCGCGGGAGCCCGGGAACGGGCCGCGCCGCGTCCGGTACACGCAGATGCTGTTGCCGGTCGAGAACGACCCGGCGCGGCCCCCCGAACCCCCGGTGCTGGCCTCGCTCCGGACACTCGAGCCCGACCGGATGACCCCGATCGAGGCCCTGCAGGCGCTCTACCGGCTCAAAGAGGAGGTGGAGCCGTGACGAAGAGCGCCATCCGCCCGCTCGACCCGGCGACGATCACGAAGATCGCGGCCGGCGAGGTGATCGAGCGGCCGGCCTCTGTGGCGAAGGAGCTGGTCGAGAACGCGCTCGACGCCGGCGCGACGCGGGTCGCGGTCGCGGTGGAGTCGCACGCCGGCGCGATCGCGTCGATCCGGGTCGTGGACGACGGCGCGGGGATGTCGGCCGAGGACCTGCGGATCGCGGTCCTGCCGCACACGACCTCCAAGCTCCGCGGCGCGGACGACCTCGCCTCGGTCACGACCATGGGCTTCCGCGGCGAGGCCCTCGCCTCGATCGCCGCGGTGAGCCGGCTCACGCTCGTCTCCCGGCAGGCGGGCGACCTGCTCGCGCACCGGATCGTGGTCCGGGGCGGCGCCGTCGAGGAGGAGGGCGAGACCGCCGCGCCGGTCGGCACCCGCGTCACGGTCGAGGACCTCTTCCACAACACTCCGGCGCGCAAAAAGTTCCAGAAGTCGCTCGGGACCGAGCTCGCCCACCTCGCGGGCACGATCGAGAGGCTCGCGCTCTCCCGGCCCGGGGTCGCGTTCTCGCTCGCCCACAACGGGCGAAAGCGCCTCTCGACGCCGGGGACGGGGCTCCTCGAGACGATCGCCTCGCTCCACGGCCCCGAGCTCGGTGCGGCCCTGCTCGCGGTCGGGGGCGAGGGGCCGCTCTGCCGGGTCTCGGGCTATGTCGCGGCGCCGTCGGTGCAGCGGCCGAACCCGTACCAGGTCTTTCTCGCGATCAACGGCCGGACGGTCCAGAGCGCGCCGCTCGCGAACGCGGTGAAGGCCGGGTTCGGGACCCTGCTCCCGACCGACCGCCACCCGGTCGCCGTGCTCGCGCTCGAGCTCGACACGGCCCTCGTCGACGTCAACGTCCACCCGGCAAAGCGGCAGGTGCGGATCTCGCGCGAGCCCGAGGTGCTCTCAGCGGTCTCGACGGCCGTCGCCGCCGCGCTCGACGTCCTCAGGCCGGTCCCCGCCGCCGGTCGCGCCCCTGCCTCGCCCGCTCCTCCGGACTACCCGGTTGCCGGCGCCACGGCGGCGTTCGGCGTCGCCGAGCCCGGCCCCGCGTACGGCCGTCGGACCGACCGGCAGCTCCGCCAGACCGCGCAGGCCGAGCTCGGGGCGGTCCCTGCGCCGGAGACGCCCGAGGTCGAGGTCCTGGGGCAGGTCGACCTCACCTACCTGGTCGGTCGGACACGCTCGGGCGACCTCGTCCTGGTCGACCAGCACGCGGCCCACGAGCGGGTCCTCTACGACCAGCTCTCGGACGCGGGGCCGGTCGAGGTGCAGGAACTCCTGGTCCCGGTCGTGATCTCCTGCACGCCCCAGGAAGCCGCCGTGGTCGATGAGGGCCGCGGAGCCCTGGCGGCGTCCGGTTTCACGGTCGACGAGTTCGGCGAGAACCGGTACGCGGTCCGGACCGTGCCGGTGGTGCTCGGCCACGAGGTGGACCCCGGGGTCGTGCGTGAGATCGTGGCCGAGCTGATCGGGGGCGGGGGCGGGCCCGACGCACGCGAGCGGCTGACCCGCCTCGTCGCCTGCCACGGCGCGATCCGCGCGGGCGCCCCCCTCACGACCGAGCAGGGGCGGCGGCTGATCGCCCAGCTCTTCGCGGCGAAGACGCCGCTGACCTGCCCGCACGGGCGGCCGACGGTCGTGACGTTCTCGCGGGCCCGGCTCGAAGGGCTCTTCTCACGCCGGTGACTCGCGGGCGCGTTTTTGGGGAACGGCGACGACCGAGTCCGGCCCGAATGCGACTCCGCTCCGCCCCCTGGTTTCGTATCAGTCACGAAGATCCCTGCGCCCGGGCTTCGGAAAGTGCCCGGGGCGGTTGAGGACCGCAGAAAGGAAAGGTGCCCGAACCGACCGGACCGGGGGGCCAACGGGGGGTAGAACGGAGAGGAGCGATAAAAAAACCCGCGAAAGAGTCCGACCCCGGGACCCATGCGGACCACGCCCGACAGCGCTCCTCGAGACACCCGGAGGGCACGGAACTCCGGGCCATGGCCTGGCGGCAGGACCGGGGTAGGCTGGAGCAATGATTATTACATAATGGCCTGACAATACAGGTTGGATAGGGATTCGCCGCTCCCCGGAGGAGCCGCGGAGATCGCCGGCGGAGTAGTGTAATGCGCAAACGGCACAGGGAGTCGAACCCGGCATGATTCCTTTGACCGTTCCCCAGGCGACCGTCTTCGGCACCCTGCTCTTCGTTCTCGTGCTGCTCGTTCACGGCCGGATCCGGTACGACATCGTGGCGCTCCTCGCCCTCTTCATCGTCACGCTCACCGGCGTGGTCGGATGGGACCAGGCGTTCCTGGGATTTGCTCACCCGGCCGTCATCACGGTGGCGGCCGTGCTGGTGATCAGCCGCGGCCTCCAGAACGCGGGGCTCATCGACCTGATCGCCCGCTGGCTTTCCCGGTTCGGGGACGAGCCCGCCCTCCAGGTATCGGCCCTGACCGGGCTTGTGACCGTTCTCTCCGCCTTGATGAACAACGTCGGTGCGATCGCTCTGCTGATGCCCGTCGGCACCCGGATGGCGCGGAGGAGCGGGAGGTCTCCCGCTCCGCTCCTTCTTGCGATGGCCTTCGGGTCTCTGCTCGGCGGGCTGATCACGCTGATCGGGACACCTCCCAATATCATCATCGCGTACTACCGGGCCGAGCACGCCGCGGGGCCCTTCACCATGTTCGATTTCACGCCGGTCGGCCTGGGGGTCGCCCTGGCGGGCGTTCTCTTCATCGTCTCCGTGGGGTGGCGCCTGGTCCCCCGGAGAGCGGGTCGGGCCCCGCAGGAGCATCTCTTCGAGCTGGGGGGCTACCTGGCAGAGATCCGGGTCCCCCCGGACTCGCGGTTCGAAGGCAGGTCACTCGCAGACCTCGCGGACGCGACGAGCGACGGCGTGACGATCTCGCTGCTCGAGCGGGGGGGGTCCGGCCGGTCTCCATCCGACCCCGGCCTGATGATCGCCCCTGGGGATATCCTGGTCGTTCGAGGCAACGTGCGCGCCCTTCAGTCGTTCGTCGACCAGACGGGCTTCGAACTGGAGATCGGTGAGGGAAGGACGGGGCGACCTGCCGTTCCGGGAGAGACAGCCCTGGTGGAGGCGGCGGTACGGGAGGGCTCACCGGTGGTGGGACGGACCGTGATCGAAGCCAAGATAGGCGCGGATCTCGGGGTGGACCTGATCGCAGTGGCTCGACGGGGGACTCAGCCGAACGAGCGGCTCGGGGGCCTCCGGATAGGGGTGGGGGATGTCCTGCTCCTGAGGGGGACGCGGGACGCGCTGCAGGAGGCGGTGCGATCGCTCGGAATCCTCCCCCTTGTGGAGCGGGGGCTGAGGATCGGAGAGCCGAGACGGGTCGTTCTCGCCGTCGGGGTCTTCGGGCTCGCCATCGCCGGAGCGGCGCTCGGCCTGGTGCCGGTGGAGGGCGCCTTCACGATGGCGGCCGTCGCGATGGTGCTTCTGTCGCTTGTACGCCTGAGCGAGGTTTACCGGAGCATCGACTGGCCGATCATCGTTCTGCTCGGCGCTCTGATCCCGGTGGGCGCCGCACTCGAAAGCACCGGTGGGGCCCAGCTGATCGCCGACTCGCTCCTCGGTCTCGAGGGGTACCTGCCCGTCGCCGCCCTCCTCGTCACCGTCATGGCGGCGACGATGCTGATCTCGAACATCATCAACAACGCCGCGACCGCGGTCCTCATGGCCCCGATCGCGATGAGCCTCGCCGGCGGACTTGGGGTATCGGCGGACTCCTTCCTGATGGCGGTCGCCGTCGGGGCCTCGACCCCGTTCTTGACCCCGATCGGACACCAGTCCAATGCCCTGGTGATGGAGGCCGCGGGGCTGCGGTTCGGCGATTACTGGCGCCTCGGTCTACCACTTTCGGCGATTGTGCTCGCGGTCGCCGTCCCCCTCATCCTGCTCTTCTGGCCACCCTGACCGAAGGCGAGGGACGACCCGGGGGGCACCCGTCCGGGATGATATCCCGCTGCGGCCTCCGCCGGCGGGATCCCGAGGGATTCTCGCGGGCCCGGCTCGAAGGGCTCTTTTCACGCCGGTGATCGGCGCCGGAGCGTGAGCCGGATCACGGTGCCGCGGGCGTACCCGCTCTCCTCCCGGTCGTCGGCCCAGATCCTCCCGCCGTACCGCCGGACCAGCGCGCCCGCGATGGAGAGGCCGAGGCCCGGCCGATCCACGGCGCCCCCCTCCCGGCCCGGGCGCACGAAGAGCCTCTCCTTCTCGTGGTCCGGGATGCCGGGCCCGTCGTCCTCGAGCGAGACCAGCACCTCCCCGTTCCGGGCCTCGACCCGGATCCAGCAGTTGAGCCCGGACCCCCCGTATCGCCAGACGTCGCCGAGCAGGTTCGCGAAGACCAGGGAGAGAAACCCGTCCGCCAGGACGCGCTCGGTCGTGCCGTCGTACCGGACCGGGAGATCGGGGTGGCGGGCGATCCCGTCCCGGATCGCCCGGTCGAGGTCCGTCTCCTCGAGCGGTTGATCGCACGTGCGGTAGCGATCGACCCAGGCGACGCACTCGATGACCTGGGCGCACTGCCGGATCGCCTCGCTCACCCGGACGGCCTTTCCGCCCTGCTCTCCCCCGAGCGCGGCGGCGAGCGACTCGGCGCTGGGTAGGGCCGGGCCGAGGACCCTGCCGAGGTCGTGGGTCATGATGTCGACGTAGAGGCGCGCCTCCTGGTTCGCCTCGTCCAGCTCGCGAGTCCTCTCGTGGACACGCCGTTCGAGGGCCTCGTTCTGATCGCGCACCCGCTGCTCCGAGGCCCGCAACGTCTCGAGCTGCTCCCGGAGCCGGGCCACCATGCGGTCGATGCTCTCGCGCAGCAACCCGAACTCGGACGAGCCGCCCTCGGAGAGCGGGTGGTCGAGGTCCCCCTGCGCGATCCGCTCCACGTCGTCGACGACCCGCCGGATGGGCCGGGCGATCAGGGTCGCGCTGCCGAAGGCGAAGAGCGCGCCGAGGAGGACGGCGAGTGCCGCGATCAGCAGGTGCTCGAGCCCGATCACGAGCAGGGCCTCGTCGAGGAGCCGGGTCGAGTAGGTCACCTCCACCACGCGGCTCGGGTCCGAGGCATACGCGGGGCTCCGCAGGTCGACGAAGAGGTACCGGGTCAGGGTCGCGTTGGCCCTGTCGGCCACCTCGACCGTCGAGCGGGACTCGATCGCCGCTGCCAGAGCCGCCGCGTCGATTGGCCCGTCGTCCTGCAGACCCCCGAGGGGGTGCATGAAGACGTTGTAGGCCCTCGCGTTCACGAGCGACGGCGTCCGGGCCGCGAGTTCCCCGATCTCCGGGGCGACGTCCATCCGGGATCGTGTTGAAAAGTGTCTGTGGGTCAGGCCGATCTCGAGGAGATAGCGGTGGTCCGGGGTCGGGTGATAGGCATACTTCCTTTACGTCCCGTTCACCTTTGCCTGGACCACCCGGTCCGAGACGAAGCCGTCCCCGAGCCGGATGGCGGCCAGGGTCTCCCCGAACCCGGGGTAGCTGGAGAGGTTGAACCCGAGCTCGTTCCGATAGGTCGTGGCGATGATGACGCCACGGCCGTCGATGACGTAGAGGTCGTACCCGGTGCCGAGATCGGCCTTCAGCCTCTCGAGGTTCATCTTCAGCGGGTTCCGGGCAGCGTGCTCGTACTCGTCGAGGAAGGCCGGGAACGCGTCGCGGAGCCGTGCCGTGAAGAGGTCGTCGAAGAGCGCGAGGTCCCGATCGGTCAGGCGGTGGTACGCGATCAGCGACGACTCCACGGCGTCCCGGTCGTCTTCCTCGATCTGGATCCGCTGGGCGCGGGCGTCGAGGTAGGCGTAGCTCGCGAGGAGAGCGATCGCGAGGATCACCACGAAGACGATCACGACCGTGATGTGCAGCGTGATCGGCGTATTCCGCACTGCCCGCCTCACGCAACCCTCACAGGTAGATCGTTGGACGAGCAGATGATAAATCCATCACTTTTCTTTCACGTTGCTGAAACGGGCGCCCCCCGGCAGGTATGGAGCGCCCCTTGAAAGGTCGGTGTGGTCGTCACACCGAAACAACCGGAGGTCGGTGGATCGGCTCCTGCGCTACGATAGTCGCGGGCACCCACCGTCGTGCTCGCGGGGCTGATTGAGGGTCCTGCTCATCGTCCTCGCACCATGAGCGGGAAGGTGATCGGGTTCGTCCACGGTGCAGTTGCGAGGTTCAGTGCGAACCTCGCGCTCGGTTCGCAGGCGAGCCCGAACTCGATCTCCAGTGACCGGCAATTGGCAGACCTGGTGCGGCGCCGAAGGCGAGACGGCGCAACTCGGGCCGGTGAAGAGCCGGCCCTCGACCTTGCCGACGGTGAGTGCGCGGGGTGCATCGGGACGCTCCTCGCCTGGGCTCTGCGGTCTTACCCGGGCTCAGTGCGTCACCTGACGGTGCCCCGTCCCTCCTCTGTGCCGGCCGGCGGCGGCTCTACGAACGGGTTTCCCGGTTCGGAGGGTTTCATGACCAGGACCGGACGATCCGCCATCCGCACGACGGCCGCCGAGGTGCTTCCGAGAAGGGCGTGGATGAAACCCCGGTCCCCCCTGGACTTCACGACGATCAGAGAGACACCCTTCTCCTGGGCGAAGAAGACGATCTCCTCGGCGGCGTCACCCACCCGGAGTGAGGCATGTACGGGTCCGCGCCCCGGGGAGATCGTTCTCGCCAGTTCCTCGAGCCGGGCCCGGGCGGCGTTGCTGATCTCTCTCACCTCCTCGAGGGATTCACCGGTCTCGACCGTGTAAAAGAGGGTGAGGGGCGCTTCCCGCGGGAGGGTTGCAGCGGAGGCAACCGCGACCTCGGGGGCTGAGAAGTCCGTGCAGACGAGGACGCTGGAGAAGAGGCCGGAGCAGGGGGAGCTCAGCTTCGGCGCACGGGTTCCCCTGTCGGCTGGCAGGTGGACGAGCAGGACGTCCTGGCGGCCGTTCCGGAGAATCTCGGCCGCGAAACTGCCCACGATCAGGGTCTCGATGGCCCCCCGACCCCGCCGGCCCATCGCGACGAGAGACGTGCCCTCCTCGGCAGCGACACGATTCACCACGTCCGCGAACGACCCTCCCCGGACCTGCTCGACCCGGGTTCGCACCTGGACATCCTCCCACTTCAGGCTTGCGCGAAACTCCTCGATGCGGAGCCGTGCGTAGTCTGTCGCAGTGTCTGAGCCCGTAGCGGAGGGATTGAGACGCCGGGAATAGACGACGTGGAGAAGCACCACCCGGCCGATTCCCGGGAGTGCTCGCAGGCACTCCACGGCGTAGCGGGAGTCGTCAGAGAAATCAAAGGGAACCAGGACATTCTCGTACATGGGGTGACCTCATGAGCAGGCGAGCGGAATCAGGCGTTCCTGTTCCGCGTCTTCGACAACTCCATACATCATGTCCATTTCTCCTGGCCTGAGGAGTGATAATTGCCTCGCGTAGACAAATAACATTCGCCGGTAATCGGCCTGCACTCCCCGCCAGGGAGGCCCGGACGGCCCATCACCTCTTCTGCGCGGTTCATCCGGGGCGGTTCGTCGGGCAATGCCCGGGGTTCCCCGACCCGGATGAGCGTCCCACCGTGGCAGACCACCCCATAGCAGACATCCCGTTCATGGCAGACGTGCAGCAGAGACAGCCCCGGTTCCGATCGTCCCGCCTGAGACGCGCTGGGGCCTGCGCCTGAGGGCGCCGTCTCCCGGACGGGGTCATCGCTCCGGGGGGCGTCGTCCGCCCGGGGTTTCCGGCTCGTGTTCGCGAAAGTCTTCTCCGGATCGAATACGCCTGAACCGGTAGCCGGCGAGAATCAATGCGAGGATGGCGAGCAGGATCCCGGCAACCACCTCGACCTGGAGCAGGGTCCCGATAAACTCGGTCTCCGGCAGGCTTCGCAAAAACGGAAAGTCAAGGCCTGACCAGAGGCGCGCGGCGGTCGTGACGACCAGGACACCGGGGATGAGAAACCTGCAGACGGGGTACACGATCCCTGCTGCACGCGCGCCGATCTCCCCGGAGAGGAGATCCCGTGAGACGAACCAGGTGAAGGCGACTGCCATGAGAAGTGCCGTGACGGGAAGACCGAGGGTCCCGACGGTTTCGTCCATGAAATCGAGCACCCGGACTCCATCGAGACGGAGGTCGGCAGCGCTGTAGGAGAGGGCGGAGGGGAGGCCGATCGCCAGGAGTGCCCCCGTCAGGACGGCCGCGGAGCGCACACGGGACCAGCCGATCGATTCGTGGACGGCGGCCACTCCCACCTCCAGCATGGAGACGGAGGATGTGAGGGCGGCGAAAAAGAGGACGAGAAAAAAGGCCGGCCCGATCAGCCAGCCGGCCGGTAGCAGGTCGAAGGCGGCCGGGAGAGTGGAAAAAGCCAGCTCGGCGCCCGCGGTCGGGACGAACGAGAGCGAGAAGACGATGGGGAAGATCACGACCCCGGCCAGGAGGGCGACCGCGACATCGGCCGCGGTGATGACGAGCGAGGAGACAGGGAGCCCCTGATCCCTGCTGATGTAGGCCCCATACGTGAGCAGGATCCCGGTCCCGACCGAGAGGGAGAAGAAAGCCTGGCCGAAGGCGGCGCTCCAGACCAGGGGATCGCCCAGGACAGAGAAGTCCGGGCTGAAGAGGAATACCATGCCCTCTGAGAAGCCCGGCAGCGTCTCTCCATACAGGGCGAGGAGGACCAGGATGGCGAGGGAGACCGGGATGGTCAGGGTCGCGATCCGTTCGATCCCGTCCCGGACTCCGCGGGAGACGACTACACCCGTGATCGCGGTCGTCGCTCCGAATGCGGCGACCGGGAGCCATCCCCCCGTGAACCCGGAGAAACTGGTCTCCGCCCCGGTAAGAGAGAAGAGGAAGTAGCCGAGGGTCCAGCCTGTGATGACCAGGTAGTACGCGAGGACGAGAAGGTTGACCCCGAAGAGCAGCCAGCCGACGACCTCGAGCTCGCGGCGCACCGACCGGAAGGCACTCACGACGGTCCCGCGATAGTGCCGGCCCATGGCGAGCTCGAGGACCATCAGCGGAAGGGCGCAGAGAAAGATCGCGAGCAGGAACGGGACGAGGTACGCCCCCCCTCCGTTCTGGCCGAGAACCGCGGGAAACCGCCAGATGTTGCCGATACCGACCGCTGAACCGATCGCCGCGAGGATGAACCCCGACTTCGAGGACCACTGCTCCGCATTGCCGCGCCCGTTACCCGGGTCCGGTGATGGCGGGGAAGCCTGTTTCACGTCGCTGTCCTCCCGACGCATCTGCCGGGTGCCCGACCATCAGCAGACGGAAGAGAGCCATGGCGACCGATCAGGTCGATGCTGACGAGCACGTGGCTTCTCGTGGTCTCTGTACCGGGAACCGGGTTGCCCGAGAGCCCCGGGTTCGGGATTGTCCGGG
>DAEF01000139.1 GCA_002495225.1 Methanoregulaceae archaeon UBA288
TCAGCGCTCCCGATGCTACACTGGGGCCCTATCATGATGGGGACGACGGACGCATCGACGGGCGAATCTACCTTGTCGTCTCGAAGTCGTCGGGACTGACACCGGGCACGTGGTATTTTGGAATATTCGGGAAACGTGTTGCAGGAGCACGGAGTTTTACATTCAATGCTTGATGGAGATCAACACCTTTTTCCGATCCAGAAGCAACCACCTTTCGATGACCCGAATGGGGATGCTGCTGCTGCTACTCTGCGCGTCCCCCCTCATCGCAGCGGTTGGCGCTCAGCCATATGTGGTTGAATCCGGTTACGCCCACCCGGAGGTAACCAGTCCGCCGGGGGAGGCCGTTGAGGTACCGTTCTACTCCCTGCCGCTGTATACTATCATCGGTGTTGGCGCCGCCCTCTTCTGTCCTGCTCTTCTCCCTCTAACCGATCTCCTCTTCAGCCTAGGCATGCTGGCCACATTCGGCATCCGCCGGTTGAACCGGAGAAACGTGCTCGAACACGAAGGGCGATCGGCAGTATTCCGATGCATCAAGGCAGAACCAGGCGTACGGTTCACAGAGATCCTTGCCAAGACCGGCCTCAATCGCGGGACCGCTGAGTACCACCTGCACGTACTGGAGCAGACCGGGAAGATCCGGCACCTGAATCCCGTCGGTTATTGTGATGCCTCCTGTCCCGCTGTTCCCGAAGTTGATGCCCTGCTTCGCGTTGCCATTCGTTCCGAGACCGCGCGAATGATCCTTGAGTATGTGGCTCGCCGTAAGGCCGTTGCCCGAACCGCTCTTTCAAGCGAACTCGGTCTTTCCGGGCCGCTCCTTTCGTACCATCTCGAACGACTCGTCGATGCCGGGATCGTGAACCGGGAAAAACGGGGCCGCACGGTCTGGTATTCGATGCCCGAAAATATATGCGAGCGTATTAACGAATCGATAGGCCATAGGAGAGTAGACAGAACAGCGCTCAACCTTCGGTACGCCCGTTCTTAACGGACTATGTCCACAGAGGAGGCTACCTCCGTCGTGGCACTCCGCGTGCGCCGACCCTCCGACCATTCGCATGTCCCGGACCTCGGAGCTGCACAGGGTTCCGCCACTGGCGGATCAGTCCGCGAACTGAAACAGTCCGATTCGGGAGGGTCGGGAAAGAAGACTTAATGCGGCCGGCGCGCTCACCCAACGGCCATGGAGGGCGACACGGCGGGGGCGGCCCGGGTCCGGTTCGGCCCGCCGGACCTCGCCACGCTCCGCGAGGACGGCTTTGTCGCCGTCGACATGCACGTCCACACGGAGCACTCGGACGGATTGATGCGGGTGCGGGACGCGCTCCGACTCGGCCGTCGCGCCGGGGTCTCGTTCGCGGTGACGGACCACAACGCGGTCTCGGGCGCGGTGGCGGCGGTCCGCGAGGCCGGCCCGGGGCAGGTGATCGTGCCCGGGATCGAGGTCTCGGCATCGGAGGGGCCGCACCTTCTCCTCTACTTTTACACCATCGACGACCTCGTCGACTACCACGGCGAGGTGATCGCCCGGGCCCTCGGGGGCTGTCCCCACATGGCGACCGCGCTCCCGACCGCGGACGTGCTGGCCGGGCTCGAGGGGCGGGACGCCTTCGCGGTCGCGGCCCACCCCTTCGGCTACCTGTTCCTCTGCCGCGGAGTCTGCAAGGCGATCGCGGCCGGCGAGCTCGCGCCCGACGTGCTGCTCCAGCTCGACGGGCTCGAGGGGATCTGCGGCGGCATGACCCGGTCCCAGAACAACCGGGCGATCGCGTTCGCACGCGAGCACGGGCTCGCCCTGACCGGCGGGACGGACGCGCACCTGCTCGGCGAGCTCGGGCGGGTCGTGACGGCGGCCCGGGCCGAATCGGTCGAGGAGTTCCTGGGCGCGGTCCGCCGGGGGGACGCCCTCGTCTGGGGCCGCGAGAAGTCGATGATCGGCGAGACCGTCCAGGCCACGGCCGTCCTCCCGCGGTACGCGCCGTACATCGGTTCCTCGCTCGGCGTCCACTACCGCCAGAACCTGCCGAGAGCGCTCCGGTACCTGCGCCGGCGCCGGTGACTGCTGCAGCGAACGCGGTCAGGCCCGGCGGCCCGCCTCCAGGGCGGCCGCGAGCCCGGACGGGTCGTCCGTCCCGATGCGGCGCTGACGGCCGTCGGCGAGGACGACCTCGACCGCCTCGAAGCCGGCGACGTTGTACAGCCACCCGCCCGGCACCCGGTGGATGCCCCAGCCGTGCCACCAGGGGTTCCGGACGGCCCGCCAGGACTGGATGCGGTCGAGGGGCCAGGCGTGGCGCACGAGCCCCGGGCCGAACGCGATCCGCAGGGCCTCGTCGTCGAGCTCGACGGAGAGCGAGGAGAAGAGGACGAGCACGATCGCGAGCACGGCCAGCACGGGGATCAGGACGGCGAGCGCGACGGGGTCCCGGAGTGAGCCTGCCGGCGTGGCGACGATCAGAACGAGGAGGGCGAGAACGACGATCCCGGCGAGCAGGAACTGGAGCAGGCCGGCACGCTGGGTATGCCGGTACCGGATGGGGCGAAGGGGAGCGTCAGACGACATAGTCGATCACGATCCCGCCCGCGTACAGGGCCAGGGCCAGGTGGAACAGCGGGAGCAGGCGGAGGCCCGCCGACTCCTCCGGGTGGCGGACGAGCCCGACGGTCGCCACCATGACGCAGGCGAGCCCCGCGACGAGCCCGGCGCGGGCGATCGGGCCGAGGACGGCGGCGAAGAGGAGGGCCGCGGCAGCGTGGACGAGCGCGAAGGCGAGGACCCAGCGCGAGGCCCCTGCCATGCCGTAGAGGACCGGGATCGTCTGCAGCCCGCGCGCGCGGTCGTTCGTGATGTCCGCGATGTCGTTGGCGCCGAGGTGGGCGAGCGCGAACGGGTAGAAGAATGCGAAGTAGAGCAGGGCCGTCGAGTCAGGAAAGCCGAGCACGAGGTACCCGGCGACGGGGAAGAGGGCGAAGTCCGTCCGGCCCAGGATCTGGGCGAGCGGGTACCGCTGCCGGCGCTTGCCGACCTGGTAGGCGTACTCGGCGAGGTAGCTCCAGCCCATGATCGCGAGGACGAACAGGTTGTGCGGCCAGGGCAGGGTCAGGGCCAGCGCAGCCGCTCCGGCCGCCAGGACCGCGAAGACCAGGCGGGCGCGGGAGGGGGAGATTGTGCCCTCGACCAGGGGACGGGTGCCGAACGGACGCCAGTACCGGGTGAGCCGGGAGTCGACATCCAGCCGGTCGAAATCCCGGTCGACGTAGTCGTTCAGAACGAGGCCGCCCGTGAAGCCGAGAAGCGCGATCACTGCCGCGGTCACGAGCACGCCCCAGCCGAACCCGCCGTAGTTGCCCGCGGCCAGCAGGGTCCCCGAGCAGAAGAGGAGGACCCACGCCGGGGCGAAGTGGAGGCGGAGCAGGTCGAGGTGCGGAGCGAGGGCGGCCCGCATGTGAACGATCACTCGACCCGCGACCATACAAACCTGGCGGGAGAGGGGCGATGCGTTGATGCCCGGGGCGTGCAAAGGGGGACGCTGATGGCGGACGAAGGCCTCTCCATCCTCACCGTCGGCCACTCGACGCGAACGCTCGGGGAGTTCCTCGACCTGCTCGAGCTGCACGGGTGCGGGACGGTCGTCGACGTGAGGAGCCTGCCCCGCTCGCGGCGCCACCCCCAGTTCAACCGCGAGGCGCTTGGAGCGGCCCTTGAGGAGCGGGGGATCGACTATCGCCACTGCACATCCCTCGGCGGGCTGCGCCGCCCCCTCGATTCCTCGGAGTCGGTCAACCGCGGGCTCCGGAACGAGCGCTTCAGGGCGTACGCCGACCATATGCAGACGCCCGGGTTCGCGGAGGCGGTCGACCGGCTCGTCGACCTGGCCCGGACCGATCGGTGCGCGGTCATCTGCGCCGAGGCCGTCCCCTGGCGCTGTCACCGGTCCCTGCTCGCCGATGCCCTCGCGGCCCGGGGGTGCCGTGTCCTGCACGTCATCGACCGGAACCGGGCCGAGGAGCACCGGCTCCGCGAGGGGGCCGTGGTCGCGGGCGGCAGGGTCACGTACCCGGCCGACCCGGGCTAGCAACGGCTCGACCTGTGACCCCGAGGGCGAAAACCCCGCCCCCGTGGCTGGTCGCCGACCGCGTGGCGCCTGTTGAAGAGAGAGAGAGAGATCGTTCTCAGGACGCCACGTTGAGCCGGTCGAGGTAGTCCTCGAAGAGGTGGATCCGGGTCGAGACCGGGAACGGCGTGCCCTGGATGCTGATGACGGCGTCGCCCCGCGCGAGGGTCTGGATCTCGTTCGACATGCTCGTCAGGTTCTGCTTGGCGTTGCCCGCGACGATGTTCCGGTCCTGCTGGTCCGACAGGCCCATCACGATGTAGGTGTTCAGCTGCGCCAGGATGCGGGGGTCGATGTTCTTGGGCTGCTGGGTCACCAGGCAGAGCCCGACCCCGAACTTGCGCCCCTCCATCACGCACTCGCGGAAGACCTGGGTCGACTGGTTCGCGTTCGCGAGTACGCGCTGGGCCTCCTCGATCGCGATCATGACCTGCTGGGGGATCGTCTCCTCCTCGGAGAGCGTGTGCTGCTTGTGCGCGTTCAGGATCGCCCGGGTCATCGTGGAGAGCGCGAAGAGCTCGCCGCGTTCGCCCACGCCGGGGATGTCGATCAGCACGACCTTGTTCTGCGCGAGGTCCTCGATGATGGCCGGGATCGAGGAGCCGTAGCGGTGGAAGAAGACCCGGTTCTCCTCGACGATGGTCTCGACCCGGCGCTGGATCATGTGGAGCGGACCGAGGGCGTAGGTCCGGAGCGTGTCCGTGATCTCGGGGTGGCGTCCGATCCCGCTCGTGGTCTTGAGCGGCGAGGGGAGGGAGTCGACACCCTCGTTGATGAAGAAGTCGATCACGTCCGAGCCGGGATGACTGTCCAGCGACTCGACCACCTCGACGAGCGGGAGCGAGAGGTCGTACAGGAACCCGAGGTCGCCCATCCTGAAGTCGTCGTGCTCGAGCCGGAGTTCCTTGAGGCCGTACCGCTTTCGTTCGTCCGGCGGCCGGGTCGAGTAGACCGAGATCCCCTGCTTCGCCTCCGTGTACTCGATCAGCCCCTTGATCCGCCGGTCCCGGAGCCGGTAACCGGTGACGTACTCGCCGTGCGGGTCGACCATCAGGACCCCGAACTTCCGGAGGCTCATGGCCGACGCGCAGAGGACCTTCATGAAGTTCGACTTGCCCATGCCGGTGGTGGCGAAGACGCCCATGTGGCTCGAGAGCGTCTCCGACGGGAGCGAGACGGTCACGCCCTCGAGAACCCCGAGGCCGGCCCGCATCTGCCCGACCTCCAGGTCGCCCATGGACCGCTTCAGGAAATCGAGGTCCGCGCTGTCGGGGCGAGAGACAAGGGAGAAGTTGGTCGGGGCCGTGATGGGCGGCCGGAACCCTCCGTCGTGGTCGACGAGGCCGAGCGGATGGAGATTGACGCAGAGGGTCGGGTCGGCGGCATCCGCCCCGGGGGGGGTGTCGTGCGTGATGTCCGTGACCTTTGCGTAGAAGACGAAGCCCTTGTCGGAGTCGGTGAGTTTGAGGATGTCCCCGACAAAGAGAACGGCGGTCGAGGGGACCACGATCCTGTAGTTGAGGACCGAGGTGCTGATCAGGCGAAAACCGGCGGCATCGATAGACATGGGAACACCCTTCAGTACTGTGAGATCGTACGCGGTTCCAGGTATATACTATTGGTTATTTTTCTCTCCGCTCTTCGCCGCCGGAGATCAGGGCCGCGTCCCGGTGGAGCGCGTCGTTTCCGGAGCCCGGATCGCGGAGAGGACGGTCGAGCGGACTCGCTCCTCGAGGCCGGGCACCGACCTCGGGTCCCGCCGGGCGTCGAGGTCGTCGACCAGGACCTCGCCGCGATACCGGATGCCGAGGTTGGCCATGAACGCCCGCACCACGCTCTGGACGCAGCTGAAGTTCTCCGTGCCCATCCTCCCGGCCGTCGCGAGCAGCAGCCCTCCCCGTGGCGCCGCCCCTGGACCGCCCGTCTGGAGGGCGTCCCTCGCGTGGATCGCCTGGGCGCGGTCGATGACCGCCTTGAGGCCCGCGGGAACGGTGTTCGTGTACACCGGCGAGCAGACGACGAGGAGGGATGCCGCGCGGATGGCGGGGGCGAGGCGGGTCATGTCGTCGTCGAAGGTGCAGTCCCCGGTGTTGTAGCACTGGTAGCACCCGATGCACGGGCGGACGTCGAGGTCGTGGACAAAGACGACCTCGACCTGTCGGCCGACGGACTGGGCCGCTTCGGCAGCCCACTTCGCGAGAACGGCACAGGAGCCATCGGGCCGGGGGCTGCCCTGCAAAACCAGGACATCCCCGTGAGGCGGCTCGGCGTGGAACGAGGGGGGTTCGTCGGGCCGCACCAGCCCGCCGGGGGCGGCGAGGATCGCCGCCTCCCAGTCCGCTGCCGCCTGGCGTGCTGCCCGCTCGGCATCGATCGAGAGCAGCGGCGAATACTCGTAGGTGTTGGTCGAGAAGAGGACGACCGGCCGGCCGGCACCCTCGAGGAGGAGCCGGAACCGGACCATGCCCGGAAAGACGGAGGAGAGGTCGTCCCGGTACAGCGCCAGCACGTAGTTCTTCCCGGATGCGACGACCTCGGCCCGGCTCAGCAGTTCTCGCATGCTCGGTCACCCGTCCGGGAAACCGCGCCCGCCGTTCGAGGCGAGCGCCCTTCCCTGCTGTGATGGAGGGGCCGGATGCATTTCAATCTATTCCCGATGCCGTCGGTCGGGGTGCCTTCACTCGCGGGCGCCTTCAGGGTTTCGGGACGTATTCGCGCCGGGCATGGCGGCGGACCGCACGATCGACGACAAGGCCGGCGAGGCGATCGATCGGGGAGACGCGGGCCGGCACGAAGAAGTCGCTGTCGGCGAGGGGAAGGTAGTACGCCGTGTCGGCCGGGCAGGCTTCGGGTCGCGCCAGGGTCAGCCCGCGCATGGACCGGAAGTGGAGTACCCGCCAGCGCTCGGGCCGGTACGGGGCCGTGTCGTGGAGGGTCGCGGCGAGCCGTTCCGCCGCGCGGTCGAGCGCCGCCTCTGCCATCTCCGTGCTCGCCGCCCCGGCCCCGAGGCGCGGGTGCGCGGCGACGCCGACCTGATCGACGAAGACGAAGCCCCAGGCGGCCGGCCCGGTCTGGATCGCGGCGAGGGTCTCCTTCAGCCCGAACGGGCCGGCGCTGGTCGCGACCGCGAGCGCGGGCTTCGGGTAGAACCGGGGGCGGTGGCAGCACCAGGCGAGCCGGTCCACGAAGGTCTTGTAGAGGCCCGAGACGTTCTGGACGTAGTTGGGCGAGGCGAAGATCGCGCCGTCGCAGGCGTCGAGCCGGGCCAGGACCTCGTCGCGCCCGTCGTGAACCGGGCAGAAGGCCTCGCCCTCGGCGATGCAGCAGAAGCAGCCCCGGCAGCCCTCGAGCCCGACGTCGCGGAGGTACAGGTACTCGACCTCGATCCCGCCGGCAAGGCGGAGGCGTGCCTCGATCCTCTCGACGGCCCGGACGGTCGCGCCGCGGTGCGGGCTCCCGATGACCGCGAGCACGCGCTTTCCCCCGCCTGGGGATCCAGTTGGGTCCGCCACGTCGTCTGCCATCGGTCCGTCCTGTGCCGGCAGACCCAATCAACCTGTCGACCGTTCGAGCACCAGGACCCGGCGGGTCAGGCTCTTGTGCACGCGCTGCTCGAACCGATCGAGGATCGCGAGGTGGCGGGCCGCGATCGCGTCGATCGGCCGGTGGGTGACGATCACGGCCCGCCGTCCCGGCCGGAGCACGCGTGCGACCTCGGCGAGCGACTCGTCGTAGAGCCGCTCGAGGGTCTCGCCCCGGATCTGCACGGACTGGCCGTACGGCAGGTCCGAGACGACCGCGTCGACCGATGCCGACCGGAGGGGGAGACGGGCCGCGTCCGCGAGCGCGACCTCGGCGCCGGGCAGGTTCAGGCGCGTGCCCCCGAGCATCAGGGGGTCGATGTCGAACCCGAGCGCACGGACGCCGAGGAGGGACGCCTCGATCAGGGTCCCGCCCGTGCCCGCGAACGGGTCGAGCAGCACCTCGCCCGGGTCGATGCCCGAGAGGTTCACGAGCGTCCGGGTCATGCGCGGCATCATCACGCCGGGATGGAAGAACGGCCGCGAGAAGGGACGGCGGGCGTCCAGCGCCCGCCGGTCCGGCTCGCAGACGAGCCGGCCCAGGTAGCACCGGTCGCCCGAGCAGACGAGCCCGTAGGTGGTCTCCGGGGCCGAGAGCGAGACCCTGCCCGGGATCAGGCCGCCGAGCCGGCGCTCGAGCGCGAGCGCCGGGGTGGCGAGGGTTGCGCCCTCGACCTTCTTCACCCGGAGCGCGAACGTCCCGTCCGGTTCGAGTTCGGCAGAGCAGACCATCGCGTCGACCGCGTCGTCGAGGGCCGGGCAGTCGGCGATGTACTCGTACGCACGGTGGGTCAGGGCGAGGCGCGCGAGGCGGGCGGGGTCGGCGCACTCGCCCACGGCGAGCTGCGGGCCCGTCTCCTCCACGCGGACGGCGCACCCGAGCTCGGCCGCCGGGAGGGCCGGGTGCTCGCCCGAGAGGAGGCAGACGACGCGCATCGGCTCGTTCAGGTCCGCCGCCGCATCCGCGCCTGGAGCCCGAAGTACTCGGAGAAGCCGATCGCCGAGCACTGGTCGAGCGTGGTCGAGTCGAACGAGACGAGGTCGCCCGAGTAGAGCGCGAACGGCGACGACCGCCCGAGCACCTGGAAACCGCCCTTGAAGAGCCGGAGGTCGACCGTGCCGGAGACGACCGACTGCGTCTCGTCGACGAACGCGTTGAGCGCGCAGTAGAGCGGCTCGTACACGAGCCCCATGTACGCGAGCTCGGACCACTTCTCGTCCACGCAGGCCTTGAACGCGATCTCCTGCCGGGTCAGCACGAGCCGCTCGAGGTCGCGGTGCGCGGCGAGCAGCACGGTCGCTGCCGGGTGCTCGTAGCACTCGCGCGCCTTCAGCCCGAGGACGCGGTCCTCGATCATGTCGTTCCGGCCGACGCCGTGCGCGCCCGCGAGCCGGTTCAGGGCCATGACCAGGTCGAAGCCCTTCATCAGCGCGCCGTCGAGCGCGACCGGCACGCCCTCCTCGAACGTGATCGAGACCTCTGCCGGGGTGTCCGGCGCCGCTTCCGGTGCGGTCGTCCAGTGCCAGATCTCCTCGGGCGGGTGGTACGCCGGGTCCTCGAGCCGGCCCCCCTCGATCGAGCGGCTCCAGCAGTTCTCGTCCATGGACCAGGGCTTCGCCTTCGCGACCGGCACCGGGATCCCGTGCTCGGCGGCGTAGTCCATCTCCCACTCGCGGGTCAGGTTCTGCTCGCGGATCGGGGCGACCACCTCGAGCCCGGAGGCCCGGATGATGAAGTCGAAGCGGAGCTGGTCGTTCCCCTTGCCCGTGCAGCCGTGCGCGACCGCCGCCGCGCCCTCCTCCTTTGCGATCCGGACGCACTCCCCGGCGATCAGGGGCCGGGCGAGGGAGGTGCCCATGGGGTAGCCCTCGTAGCTCCCGTTCGCCCGGATCGCGCGGAGGACGTGCTCGTTGACGAACCGGTCGCGCGCGTCGATCGTCACGTGCCGGTCCGCGATCCGCTCGCCCTTCTCGGTCGCCATCCGGATATCGGCCTCGGTCTGGCCGACGTCGACCGCGACCGTGACCACGCGGTCGTAGCCGTACCGCTCCTTGAGGAGCGGCACGCAGATCGACGTGTCGAGCCCGCCCGAGAAGGCGAGCACAATAGTTCCCTTGCCCATCGAGTTCACCAGGATTCGAAAGGAATGGTTCGCGGGACTGGGTATTAGAGTTTCACCCGGTACGCGTAGTCGCAGGGGCCCGCTTCCGCCGCTGCCAGCGCTTCGCGACGAAGGCGCCGACGACCGCGACCCCGAGCCCCAGGTAGAGGGCAGTGAGGAAGAGGTTCCCGAAGAAGAACCGGCTCATGAACATGCCGTGGAAAAGCCCGGCGAGAAACCCGAGGTAGATCACCAGGTGAAAGTACCGCCATTCGGCGAACCGGGCCCGGACCAGGGCGCCGACCACGGCGACGTAGACGAGCGGCAGGGAGATCCGCCCCGCGTTCATGGCATACCTGTCGAGGAACGGCAGGGTCGGGACGAAGACGAGGAACGACGAGGAGCGCACGGCGACCAGGACCGGGTGGAGGGTGTTCGCGGCGAGGCCGAACCCGGCGAAGACGTGGTGGACCCCGAGGAACGGGGAGCCGAAGACCCGGCGGACCTCCGCGAGGAACGGGGTCATCAGGGCCGCGATCCCCATCGCGAGGACCCCCCAGAGCACGGCGATGCGGATCCCGAGGGTGACGGGGGTCGGGTTCGGCAGTCCGACAACGACCGCCGCGACGGCGAGAAAGACGACGACGATCGCGCCCGCCGCGACGGCGCCGGCACGGGTCAACCCTGGCATGGCACCCAGTCGTGGTCCATTCGTCTTGAACCTTGCGCAGTGCAGGGATGCCGTTTGCCGAAAAATCATAACGTTCAGATCCATCTGAATATTTATCACCCCCGGGCTCCAACGAGGAGACTGCATGACGGATGAAGAGAGCGCGTGCCGGCTCGAGGCACTGGTCGCCGTGGACGAACGCGGCCAGATGGTGCTGCCGAAGGATCTGCGCGAGCGGCTCGGGATCGGGCCGGGCGAAAAGCTCGCGATCAGCTCGTGCGAGTGCGATGGCGAGGTCTGCTGCCTTGTGCTGATGCGGGCCGACCGCCTCAACGGGATGGTCCGGGGCGTGCTCGGGCCCGTCATGCGAGAGGTGCTCTGATGGACAGGGAACGGATACACGAGGCGGTCCGGGAGGGATACTCCCGGGTGGCGGAACAGGGATGCGGGTGCGGATGCAGTTGCGGTGCCGACCCGGGCGAGATCAGCGGCAAGATCGGGTACTCGACCGAGGAGATGGGAGCCGTCCCCGAGGGTGCGAACCTCGGGCTCGGGTGCGGCAACCCGGTCGCGCTCGCCAACCTCGCGCCGGGCGAGGTCGTCCTCGACCTCGGCTCCGGGGCCGGGTTCGACGCGTTCCTCGCGGCGCGCGCGGTCGGCGAGTCCGGCCGCGTGATCGGCGTCGACATGACGCCTGCCATGCTCGAGCGGGCCCGCGAGAACGCCCGCGCGGGCGGGTACGCCAACGTCGAGTTCCGGCTCGGCGAGATCGAACACCTGCCCGTCGCGGACCAATCGGTCGACGTCGTGATCTCGAACTGCGTGATCAACCTCTCGCCCGATAAGGGGCAGGTCTTCCTCGAGGCGTTCCGCGTGCTGAAGCCCGGGGGCCGGCTGCTGATCTCGGACATGGTGATGGTGGGCGAGCTCCCCGAGCGGGTCCGGAAGTCGGTCGCGGCCTTTGTCGGCTGCATCGCGGGCGCCGTCTCGCGCGATCGCTACCTGACGCTGGTCCGGCGCGCGGGCTTCTCCGGGGTCGAGGTGGTCGAGGAGGTGCCGTTCCCGGTCTCCTGCATGGCGAACGACCCGACCGCGCAGGCGGTCTTCGGCGACGTCACGCTGACCCCCGAAGAGCTCAGGGCGACCGAGTCGGCGATCGCCTCGGTGCGCGTCCGCGCGGTCCGGCCTGCCTGAGCCCGGCCTGATACAGTTTTTTTTAAAAAAAGGGGGTCAGCAGGCCCCGAGGTAGTGGCCGAGCGGCTCGAGGGTGAGCTGGCTCTTGCCGATCGCCTCGATCGCGAGCGCCGCGGCCTTCGCGGCCGCGAGGGTCGTGATGTACGGGACCCCGAAATCGACGGCCATGCGCATGATCTGGTAGTGGTCCTGGCGCGAGGCCTTGTCGGACGGCGTATTCACGATCAGCTGGATCTCGCCTTTCCGCATCATGTCGATCACGTTCGGCGAGCCCTCCTGGACCTTCCGCACGAGCCGCGCCTCGATCCCACCCTCCTGCAGCTTCTCAACCGTCCCCTGGGTGCCGTAGATCGCGAGCCCGAGCTCTGCCAGGATGCGGGCGATGGCGACGAGCTCCCGGTGCTGGTCGCCCGTGACCGAGATGAAGACGTTGCCCGAGGTCGGGAGCGCGTTGTCGGCCGCGATCAGGGCCTTGTAGTAGGCCCGGCCGAAGTCGTAGTCGATCCCCATCACCTCGCCGGTCGACTTCATCTCGGGCCCGAGGACGGTGTCGACGCCCGGCAGCTTGTTGAAGGGCAGGAGCACCTCCTTGACCGCGACGTGGTCGAAGGTGAGCTCCTCGTACCCGAGCTCGGCGAGCGGGCGGCCGATCATCACCTTCGCCGCGACCTTCGCGAGCGGGATCCCGGTCGCCTTCGAGACGAAGGGCACGGTCCGCGAGGCCCGCGGGTTCGCCTCGAGCACGTAGACCGTGTCGTCCTTGACGGCGAGCTGGAGGTTCATGAGCCCGACCACGCCGAGGCCGAGCGCGAGCCGGCGCGTGTAGTCGCGCACCCGCTCGATCACCGAGGCCGAGAGGGACTGGGTCGGGATCACGCAGGCCGAGTCGCCCGAGTGGACCCCCGCCTCCTCGATATGCT
>DAEF01000151.1:0-6753 GCA_002495225.1 Methanoregulaceae archaeon UBA288
GCCCGGGTGGCCCGGCGTCACCTGTCATCCGAAATCGTCGGCATGCGGAGGGCGAAGTTCGAGGAAGGCGCTCACGGCCCAGCTGCGCCCGTCGGATCCTGACGTTGAAGCCTTGTCCTGCGAGGTCGACGGCCAGGGACCAAGGCTCCGGAGGGAGCGGCGGCCTGTTGCTGCGGGCACCGGTTCAGGCCCGGAAGGGAGCAGACCCACCGTAGACGTTCGGCGCCCGCGGGAGTGCGGGGTGGAGGATGGGTCCGCCGGACCGGCTGGGTGCGTGGCGTCGACCGAGAACCCGTTCCCACCGGTTCTGATTCCATGGCACGTGTTGCAATCATCGGTGCGACCGGCAAAGTCGGCTCTTTTGCAGCGCATCCAATCTCCGAGATCCCGTACGTCGACGAGATCCTGCTCGTCGGCCGTCCCGGGAAAGAGTCGCTTCTCGAAGGCATCCGCCGGGACTTCAACGACAGCTACGCGGCGCGGGGCACGAACTGCCGCCTCTCCTGGTCAACCGACCTCGCGGACGTCGCGGGCTCGGAGGTGATCGTTCACACGGCCGGCGCGGCCCGGACGGCGAGCCAGGACCGGATGGACCTCGCGCTCACGAACGCCCGGATCGTGGCCGACGCGGCCGAGGAGATCGGCCACCAGGCGCGGAACGCGAAGCTCTTCATGGTCACGAACCCGGTCGACGTGATGACCTCGGTCGCCCTCCGGCACTCGGGGTTCCGGCCGGGCCAGGTCTTCGGCCTCGGCACGCACCTCGACTCCATGCGTCTCAAGTCGCTCATCGCCCAGGCCTTCAAGGTCCACGTCTCCGAGGTCCACACCCGGATCATCGGCGAGCACGGCCCCTCGATGGTCCCGCTCTGGTCCGCGACCACGGTCGGCGGGATCCGTATCGACCGGCTCCCCTCGTTCGCGGACCTGCCCACGGCCCGGATCATCGAGAGCGTCCGCGCGAGCGGGCAGACGATCATCCAGAACAAGGGCTCGACCGTGTACGGCCCGGGCGAGGCGATCGCGACCCTCGTCCAGACGGTCCTCGGCGACGAGAACCGGATCCTCACGGTCTCGACCTACCTCAGGTCCGAGGTCCACGATATCGGGGGTGTCTGCATCGGTGTCCCGGCCCGGGTGAACCGGCAGGGCGTGGCGCCGATCGCGATCCGGATCGACCCCGATGAGGTCGCGGCCTTCCAGGCATCGGTCGAGCGGATCCGGACCGAGACGGCGCTCGTCTTCGAGCGGCTCGACTGGGGGTAGCGGCCGCTCCGCTCGAGGGACGGGCGGGGAAAAAAGAGGCTCAGGTCAGGGTCACTTCGCGGATCTCGGCCCGCTCGACACCGGGAGCGGACGAGAGCAGCTCCTCGAGCCGGTCCGTCTGTCCGCCCTGGTCGCCCACGACCGCAACGACCATGAGGGCCTTGAGGCCGAAGCCGATCGGCTCCTCCGTGATCTGGTGGATCTCGGGGGCCATCTTTTTCAGGGTGGCCTTGAGCGCCTCGAGGTCGACCTCGGGGCCCTCGGGCATGACCCGGATGATGCATGCGACGTCGCCCATGATCAGGGTCCTGTGAACCCGCACTGCGGGCACATGTACGGAATGCTCTGCTCGCGGCACCGGAAACACCGCTTGATCTCGAACTCGCACTGGGGACAGAGGAACGTCGTTCCGCCGACCTCCGCCAGGGGGGCATTGCACGATGTGCACTTTTTCGTTGTCATGGAGACCCGATCCCCAGTACGTTCACGCTCGGCCCTCAAATAAGCTGGGGTCGATCCTGGTCCCGGGGACGGGCTCGCCCCGGAGCGCCCGCGAGAGCCGGCCGGGCACCCGGGCGTTGACGAGCCGGGCGCAAACGCCGCGGGCGAGGGCGAACCCGACGAGGCAGGGGTCGACCACGTCGGTCTCGATTGGTGCCGTCACCACCTCGAGGCGCCGGCCACCGGCCACGATCCCGTCGACCGACTTCGCGAGCAGCAGGTCGCACCCGAGCTCGGCCGCGCACCAGGCCGCGATCGTGTCCGAGCTGATGCGCCACGAGTGCGGCAGGGGGTCGCGCTCGCGGAGCAGGCGGTAGGGGAGGAGCACGGACGGCGCGTCCGGGACCCGCAGCAGCTCGACGGCGGGCAGCCCGAGCCCGGCGAGGTGCAGGCCGACCTGCTCCATGGCCGCGATCGCCATCCAGTGGGCCGCGCCGGCGGGCGGGTCGAGCGAACGCACGGCGTCGGCGAACGGGCCGCCGCCGGGGACGACGAGGACCGGCCGGGGGGCGGCTGCGATGACCGGCACGAGGGCCGGGGCGCAGTCGATCAGGGAGCCGCCGAACTTGACGACGAGCGGACGCACAGTCGTACTATAAACCGGGTCGTGACAAAAAGGCGATCGATGCGGCTCGCTCTCATACTCGTTATCGCGCTCTGCCTCGCCCCCGGTGCCGGCGCGTACGCACTCGCGGAGGTCTGCCCGGACACCTGGCTCTCGGGCGAGGCCGACGAGTTCTTCGCGCTCGAGGGGCAGGGTCCGCTCGCGGGGGTCGCGGTGACCGACCGCGAGGGAACGGCCGCGTTTCCGCCCGGGGCCGTCGGACACGGGCGGGTCGTGGTCGCCCGGAACGGGTCGGCGTACGCCCTCGTGCACGGCGAGCTCCCCGACTTCGAGCTCCGGGACGCGTCCGCCGCCCCGGAGATGCTCACGACAAAGGACGTCCGGCTCGGCAACAAGGGCGACGAGCTGGTCCTGCTCGTGAACGGTGTCGAAACGGACCGGGTCGCCTGGCCGGGCGACGTGGTCACCCGCCAGGGGCAGGTCCACTTCCGCGAGAACGGCGTCTGGGACCCGCGCGTGCTGATGATCGGCCAGTCGCGCTTCCTCCCCCTCACGGTCTCGAACGTCTCGGGCACGGCCTTCGTCGCGCCCGACTGCTCGGCGGATGTCCTCGCGGACCTCGTCGCGTCGGCCTCGGCGTCGGTCCGGCTGAACGCGTACGAGCTGACCGACACGGCCCTCGCGGACGCCCTCGTCGCGGCCCGCGACCGCGGGGTGGGCGTGACCGTCCTCGCCCAGGGCGCCCCCGTGGGTGGAGTCCCGTCCGGAGAGTGGGCCGTGATCCCCCGGCTCCTCGAGGCCGGGACCGAGGTCTGGTTCATGGCGACCGACGAGGACGCGCACGCACGGTACCGGCACGACCACGCGAAGTATATGGTCGTCGACGACCGGTGGACGATCCTTTCGACCGAGAACTGGAAGCCGGGAGCGTTCCCGCCGACGGGTCGGCAGGGGAACCGGGGCTGGGGCATCGTGCTCGACAACCCGCGGATCGCCGCGTACTTCGTGGAGGTCTTCGAGACCGACCTCGCCGGCCGCGACGTCCACCCGGTCGTGACCGTGAAGCCGGGCGCAATCGAGACGCCGTCTGACCGGGCGTACGCGCCGCGCTTCGCGCCCGCGCCGTTCAGCGACGCCACGGTCACGACCGTGCTCGCGCCCGATACGGCCGGCGAGGTGGAGGCCCTCATCCGGTCGGCGTCATCCTCGGTCCGGATCGAGCAGGCCTACATCACGAACGAGTCGGGCGTGCACCTCCAGCGCTACCTCGCGACGGCCGTGGACGCGGCCCGGCGCGGGGTCGAGGTCCGCGTCATCCTCGACGCGGCCTGGTTCAACACCGAGGGCGAGGCCGACAACGACGAGCAGGTGCAGCTGATTAACCGGATCGCGGAGGCCGAGGGGCTGCCGATCGAGGCCCGGCTGATCGACCTCGAGGCCCACGACCTCGTGAAGGTCCACACGAAGGGCGTGGTCGTCGACGAGCAGCGCGTGCTCGTCTCGTCGATCAACTGGAACGAGGCCTCGCCCTCGTTCAACCGTGAGGCCGGGGTGATCGTGGACGACCCGGAAGCGGCCGCGTATTTCGCCGCGGCCTTCGACGCGGACTGGGAGACGGGCGGCGGCGGCTCGGCCTCGATTGCCGGGAGGGGGATTCACTGGTTCCGGCTCGGGATCGCGGCCGTCGTCCTCGCGGCCATCGCGGCCGCGCTGCTCTTGCGGAAGAGAAGAGGATAGAAGAGTGGTGTCATAACTTCTTTGCCGCACAGCGGCAGAGATCGCAGATGGTGATGGCACCGACCTCTTCGCCCATGACCGAGAGCGCCCAGCGGTCGATCATGGAGGAGAGTTCAGGCGAGATGTCCATCCCGTCGCAGCAGCCGCGCTTGCGGCTGACGTACTGGGAGATCGCGGCACGGCTGATGCCGAGCCGCCGCGCCACCTCGGTCTGCGGAACGCCCTGGTTGGTCACCAGGCGGCAGACCATCTCGGCGCGCGCCGTGGGAACGAGTTTGCGCATCATGGCGTCACAGACCATGATGTCGCAGACCCGCTCGGTCATGCAGGCACCGCGACAGCCGCGTTGCGCGACTGGTAGATGATCTGTCGAGCGTCCTTGAAGTTGAACTTCTCGATGATCAGGTGGTTCTCTTTCAGCTTCTTCAGCGCGTATCGTACGGTGCGCGGTGCGAGGTTCGACCGCGACACAAGCTCCTTGTGGGTCATGGAACCGCTGGCGTCCAGCAGGTGCAGGACCGTTCTGGAGGATGGGGGAAGACCAGACCCGGTCATACATATGATGTTAACGCTGTTAACACATAAACCTGCCGGTTATATTTAGGATGACTACGAACGGTCCAGTGACATGCTGGTTCCGCAGGAGCGGCGAGCGCTCCTTCTCCTGGTCGGCGTCTTCGCCGTGGTCGCCGCCGGGGCCGCGCTGGTCGAGTCTCTCGGCCCCGGCGCGTTCGCCACCCCCTACTCGCCTGACCTCGCGGACGGGACGCTCGCGTCCGTGCGCGGTACGGTCGAGGACGTGATCCCGGCGAATGGCGGGCACCTGATCTGCCGGATCGGCGGCGTGCGCGTCTTCGTGCCGGCGAGCGCGGTCCCCGAGCCGGCGCCGCAGCAGGGCCAGACCCTGGAGTGCTTCGGGATCGTCTCGACCTACGCCGGCGCGAAGGAGCTCACGGTCCGCGACGCGCGCGACCTGGTCCTCGTCGATCAGGAGTAGTCCGCGCAGTCCGGGGGGAGCCCCTCGAACGGGGTCGGCGCGGCGAGTACGCCCCGCTCCCGGACCGAGGCCCGCCAGGCCGCCCGCACCGCCTCGACGAACGCGGCCGGGTCGTCTACGGTACTTTCGAGCGCGACCTCGAGCCGGGCTTCGAGCGCCCGGATCGCCCGGTCGCGGCACGCATCGAAGCCGGCGGCCGGGCCGAGGTCGACGAACGCGAGGAGTGTCGCCTCCTCGCGCCGGCGGTAGACGGCCGTGACCAGGCACGGGCGGGACTCGCCGTTCGCGTCGAGCATCGCGGCGCGGTACCGCCCCGGGACGCCGCGGGCCCCGCGCTGCCGCCGCTCCTCGGTCGTGGCGACCCGGTTCCGGTCGGGTTCGGCCACGCGGAGGACGAGCGTGCCGGGCGCGGTCTCACCGAAGAGGGCCCGGGCTGCGTCGTTCTCGTTCCGGATCCGGCCGTCGCGGCCCACGAAAACGAGCGGCAGGGGCGCCCCGGCAAAGAGCGCCTCGAACGCGTCGGCCCGGGTTGCGGTCCCGGCGGCGGCCGCGGACTGCTCTGCAACGTCGAAGCCCTCGTCGGCGAGGGCACGGACGAGCGCGACCTCGCGGGCGGTATAGGGGGTCGACCGGTCGGCGACCGCGACCACGCCGTTTGCGCCGACGGGGACCGCGAGGATGCGGCGAAGGGGCAGGGGGGCGTCCGGCGTCGCCTCGCGCACGGCCGGTTCCCCGCGCACCGTGTCCCCGGCGAGCACCGAGAGGTCCGCATCGGCGAGCGCGGGGGAGACCGCGAGGGGGACGATCACGTCGCCGTCCGTGCGGAGGACTGCGCCGTACCGCGACCCGGTCCCGCGGAGGGCCGCCGCGAGGAGCCGGTCGGCCGCGCCGGTCCCCTCGGCGCGGTGGATTGCCAAGAGCGCGTTCGCGAGGCTGCGTCGCTCCTCTGACTCCCCGAGCTGCCGGGAGAGGGCCGTCGCGTCGGTCGCGACGAGGGCGGCCCCGGCGACCGTTCGCCCTTCCCCCGGGACGGGCGTGGCCGCGAGCAGGAAGTGCCGGTCGTCCCGCTCGAGCTCGCCCGTCCCGGCCGTGCCGAAAGCCGCGAGCCGCGCGAGCGGCTCGAGCGCCTGCGCGACGGGATCGGGGAACGCGGTCCAGAGCGTCCGGCCCGTCACCGGCCCGTCCGAGCCGGCGAGGAGCGCGAGCGCGTCGCCCCCCGCCGCCGTGACCCGGAGGTCGTCGTCGACCAGGAGGGCCGCGCCGGGCGAGTGGGCCACGAGCGCCCGGTGCACTGCCTCGCTCGCGGCGAGGGCATCTGCCTCCGACCGCTCGGCCGTCCGGTCGTCGACCGAGACGACCGCGAGGACCGGGGTCGCCATCGCGCCCGAGAGCTCGCAACAGCGAAGCCCGCTGGGGCCGCGGAGCCGGGCGCCGCGCCGCACGACCTCGCCGGCCGCGACATCGGCCGCGAAGGCAGCGTAAGCGGCGGGGTCCTCGAACGCCTCCGCGAACGACCGGGTTCGGAACGGCCCGAGCAGGGCCGCGGCGCGGTCGTTCAGGTCGTGGACCCGGCCGGTCGCGGGCATGAAGAAGAGGGTCGCGGCCGGGAGCCGGTCGCGGATACCGTGGTACCAGACCCGGTAGGCCGAGGCCTCGCCGGCCGCGGCCCCGAGCGCGGCCGCGACGA
>DAEF01000151.1:6777-20090 GCA_002495225.1 Methanoregulaceae archaeon UBA288
CCGAAGAGGGCGGCGCCCCCGAGGGCGAGAGAGAGGCCGAGCCGGCGGTCGCGGTACGCGCCGACCAACGCAGGCGCGATCGCCAGGACGGTTGCGACGGCTGGGAGAGGTGCAGCGAGGGCGGCCGCGGCGGTCCAGCAGGCGGCGGCGACCAGGGCGAGGAGGGGCAGTCCGAAGTCGGTCCGCGGCATTGTACAGAGGCGTGGCGTTCGGCGGCGCATCAACCTGCCTGTCCGCCGAAGAAGAGATATGCGAGGGGTGGGGTACCCTATCCTCATGTCAAACCAGGAGATCCAGGTCCAGATGCCACCCGATCTTGACCCGGTCTACTCCAACATGATCCAGATCGCCTTCAAGGACGACGAGTTCACCTTCCTCTTCCTCCACCAGATCCCCGGCACCAACCAGGCCCGGGCCAAGGCGATCGTCTCCATCTCCCCGCGCCACGCGAAGTCCCTCCTCGCCGTGCTCGGCCGCTCGGTCGAGGAGTTCGAGGAGAAGTTCGGGACACTCGAGCCCCCGGGCGAGCGCAAGGCCGAGAGTGTCACGACGACCCTCTCGGGCTACTCGTGAGATGGACCTCGTCGCCCCGGTGACCGGGCTCGACGAGCTCGACGCCGTGCTCGCGGCCGAACCGGACCTGGTCGAACTCCGGCTCGACCTCGTCGACCGCGGCGACCACCCGGTCCTCGCGGCCCGGTGCAGCGATCTCCCGGTCCCCCTGATCGTGACCGTCCGCTCGATCGACGAGGGCGGGGCGTTCGCCGGCGACGAGGACGACTGCACCCGGCTCCTCGCCCCCTTCCTGCCCCTGGCGCGGTACGTCGACCTCGAGCAGCGGTTCCGCGCCCTCGCCCCGGCCTGCCGCGAGGCCGGGTGCGACGTCATCGCCTCGGCCCACCTCGCGACCATGCTGCCGCTCCCCGAGCTCTTCGGGCTCGAGCGCGAGCTCCGGTCGTACGGCGACCTGCCCAAGCTCGTGCTCGCCCCGTCCTCGGACGACGACCTGCTCGACCTCCTCGCCTTCACCCACGCGGCGGCAAAGCCGGTCTGCACCTCGATCACGGGGACCGCGTACCGCCACGGCCGGGCCCTGCTCCCCCTCTTCGGCTCGGCCCTGGCCTACTGCGCCGTGGGCCGGCCGTCCTCGCCCGGGCAGTACACCCTTGGCGAGATGCGGGAGCTGATGCGCCTGCTCGGTCCGCCCGCAGACTGATCACCGCCCGTACGCCTCCTGCACGAGCAGGGCGTCCGCGAGCACGAGCCCGAGCATGGCCTCGGCCACCGGAGCGAGCCGGAACGCGATGCAGGGGTCGTGCCGGCCCCCCACCCGGACCTCGACCGGCCGGCCGGCCGTGTCCACGGTCTGCTGCGGCAGCGGGATCGACGGCGTCGGCTTGACCGCGCACCGGGCCACGACCGGGGCGCCGGTCGAGATGCCGCCGAGGATGCCGCCCGCGTGGTTCGAGCCGAACCCGCCGGGCAGGATCGAATCGTTGTTCTCCGAGCCGAAGCGGGCCGCGGCGTCGAAGCCGGCCCCGATCTCGACCCCCTTCACGGCCCCGATCCCCATCAGGGCCCCGGCGATCGCGGCGTCGAGCTTGCCGAAGACCGGGTCGCCGAGGCCTGCCGGGACCCCCGTCGCGACCACCTCGACGATCCCCCCGACCGAGTCGCCGCGGGCGGCCGCCGCCCGGATCTCGGCCGCCATCGCGTCGTCGCCCTCGACGCCGTGGACCGAGAGCACCCGCGCCGCGACGGCGACGCTCCGGAGCGAGAGAAGTTTGAGCGCGACCGCGCCGGCCGCGACCCGGCCGATCGTCTCGCGCCCCGAGGAGCGGCCGCCTCCGCGGTGATCGCGGACCCCGTACTTCGCGGCGTGCGTGACGTCCGCATGCCCGGGCCGGTAGACCTCGCGGAGGGCGTCGTAGTCGGCGGACCGCGCCTGCTCGTTCTCGACCACGAGCGCGATCGGGGCCCCGGTGGTGACCCCCTCGAAGACTCCCGAGAGGATCGTCACCCGGTCCGCCTCGGGCCGCGGCGAGACGAGCGCGCCCGTGCCGGGCCGGCGCCGATCGAGCAGGGGCTGGATGTCCGATTCGGAGAGCGAGATGCGCGCCGGGCAGCCGTCGACGATTGCCCCGAGGGCCGGGCCGTGGCTCTCGCCGAAGGTCGTGACCCTGAAGAGCCGGCCAAAGGTGTTCACGCGAGCGCCTCCTCCACGACAGAGATCGGGACGCGGATGCCGAAGAAGGCTTCGAACTGCGCCGCGGCCTGGTGGGCGAAGAGCGCGGTCCCCGAAATAGCCGTCGCCCCGGCCCGGCGGGCGGCCGAGAGGAGCGGGGTCAGGGCCGGCGTGTACACGAGGTCGAAGACGGTCATCCCGGGGCGGAGCTGCGACTCGTCGAGGAGCGCGCCCGTGTCCGGCGCCATCCCGACCGGGGTCGCGTGGACCACGACGTCCGTCGCCGCCGGGTCGAACGCGGCGAGCGGTCCCGAGGCCGCGCCGAACCGGGCCGCGAGGGCTCCGGCCCTCTCCGGGTCGCGCGCGAGCACGGTCACGTCCATGCCGAGGGAGCCGAGTGCGTACACGGCGCCGGCGGCCGCGCCGCCCGCGCCCAGGACCACGGCCCGGCACCCGCGGCCCGCCAGGTGGGCGAGCGGCGCCCGGACGCCGAGCCAGTCCGTGTTGCTGCCGTGGACCCGGCCCCCGCACCGCACGACCGTGTTCACGGCCCCGATCGCGGCCGCGTCGGGCGAGAGGGTGTCGCAGTGCGGGACCATCGCCTCCTTGAGCGGGAGCGTGACCGAGAGGCCGCGCAGCTCGAGCCGGGCCGCGAGCCCGAGGACGGCGGCGGGGTCGGTCGCGTCGATCCGCGTGTACGCGTACGGGAGATCGTAACGGGCGCAGAGCCGGGCGAAGAGCGCGGGGGAGCGGCTGTGGCCGATGGGATGACCGGCCACGGCGCAGAGGAGGGCGCCGCCGGCGAGCGCCTCGTCGACGGCCGCCGCCTCGCCGGAGAACGGGTTCAGGGCCGCGAGCTCGGCGCGGAGCACGGCCGGCGGCCGGGCCCCGAGCGCGGCGACGACCAGGCCCGCGACCTCGTCCGGCGACCGGCAGCCGGTCCAGACGCAGTGGTCGGCCGCGGCCCGGTACGCGTCCTGCCGCGCCGCGAGCACGGCCCGGACCTCGTCGAGGGGCGGGAGGGGGGTCAGGGCCGGACGGTCGCCGCGGGCGCAGCGGGAGGCGAGCACCTCGGGCGGCCCCTCCAGGAGGACGACCCGCGCCCCGCGCCGGAGGGCCTCGACGTTCGCGGGGTCGAGTACGGCCCCGCCGCCGGTCGCGATCACCCCCCAGGCGTCGGCGAGCCCGGCGCAGACCTCCCGCTCCAGGGCCCGGAAGCCCGCCTCGCCTTCGGCCGCGAAGATCGCCGGGATTGGCCGGTCGGCCCGGGCTTCGACCAGCGCGTCCGTGTCGTGGAACGGCAGGTCGAGCCGGTCGGCCAGCAGCCTCCCGACCGTGGTCTTGCCCGTGCCGCGGTACCCGGCGAGGACGACCTTCACAGCAGCCCCGCCCCCCGGAGCGCCGACCAGAAACCGGGCCATGACTTCGCGACGCAGCCCGGATCCTCGATCGCGACGTCGCCGACGGCGAGCCCGAGCACGGCGAACGCCATGGCGGTCCGGTGGTCGCCGGCCGGGTCGATGCAGCCGCCGTGGAGCGGGCCCGGGACGACCGTGAGCGCGCCCTCCTCGACCGTCGCGCCGGCCCCGAGGGCTCGCAGGCGGTCCGCGGTCACGGCGAGCCGGTCGGACTCCTTGTGCCGGAGGTGGCCGACCCCGGTGATCCGGGTCGGCCCCTCGGCAAGCGCGGCGACCGCGGCCAGGGTCTGGACCGTGTCGGGCGCGGACGACATCTCGCAGTCGATCCCGCGGAGCGGGCCGGCCCGATCGACAGTGACCCCGTCGGGTCCGGACGAGACGGTGCAGCCCATCGCGGCGAGCGCGGCGACGAACCGCCGGTCGCCCTGGGCCGAGGCCGGGTCGAGGTTCTTCACCGTGACCTTCCCGCCGAGCGCGGCCGCGAGCGCGAAGAGGTACGAGGCCGAGGACCAGTCCCCCTCGACCGCGTACGCCGTGCCCGCGTACCCGCCGCGAGCGACCGCGAACCGCTCGTATCCCTGCCTCTCGACGGTCGTGCCGAACGCGGCTATCACGCCGACGGTCAGGTCGAGGTACGACCGCGAGACCGGGGGCGAGGCGAGCCTCAGGACGAGCCCCCCGGGCATCAGGGGGGCCGCGAGCAGGAGCGAGGACGCGAACTGGCTCGAGACGGCGCCGTCGATTGCGACCTCGCCGCCGCGGAGCGGGCCCGCGACCTCGATCGGGGGAAGGCCGTCGGCGGCAGGGTACCTGACGGACGCGCCGAGCGCCTCGAGGGCCGTGCCGAGCGGCCCCACGGGCCGCTCGCGCATCCGGGCCGAGCCGGTCAGGGTGGCCCTGGCGTCCGCGAGGGCCGCGACCGATGCAAGCAGGCGGAGGGTCGTGCCCGAGTTGCCGCAGTCGAGCACGGCCCCGTCGCCGGCTCCGAGCGGGCCGCCGGCGCCCTCGATGCCGACCACGCGGTCGCCGACCTCGATCGTCGCACCGAGCCGCCGGAGCCCCTCGATCGTGAGGCGGGTGTCGTCGGCGAGGAGGGGGTCGTAGAGGACGGACGAACCGTCCGCGAGCGCGGCCGCGACCAGGGCGCGGTGGGTGAGCGACTTGCTCGGCGGGGCGCTGAGCGCGAGGTCGACGGGCCCGGCCCGGCCGAGGACGAGCGCGGTCACGGCAGCTCGAGCCCCCCGTACCGCCCGAGGTCCTTGACCGTGCAGAGCCGGCCGAGCTCGGCGACCGCGTCGTCCCAGTCCGGGTTCCAGTCCCCGTCGATGTAGAAGACGTACCGGCCCAGCCCCCGCCGCGACGGGCGCGACTCGATCCGGGAGAGGTTGAGGCCGCGGGCCGCGAACGGTGCGAGCAGGGCGTGGAGGAGCCCGGCCCGGTCCTCGAGCGGGTCGAGGAGGAGGCTCGCCCGGCACGGGGCCGGTGGCGGCGGGGCCGGTGTGTGCGCGATCCGGACGAACCGGGTCTCGTTCGCGCCGCTGTTCTGGCAGTCGCGCTCGAGCACGGCGAGACCGTACCGGGCCGCGAGCCCCTCCGAGACCAGCGCGGCCCCTGCCGGGTCGTCCCGCGCCGCGATCGCCGAGGCGGCGTTCGAGGCGGTCGGGACCACGGGGAGATCGAGCGCCTCGATCCGGCGCGAGCACTGCTCGGCCGTCTGCGGGTGGGCGTAGACCCGTTCGGGGGGCCGGGACGGGTCCGCGGCGGCCAGGTGGTGGCGGACGGGGATCGTGCACTCGCCCGTGATCGTGACCGGGTGGTCCGCGAGCCCGACCAGGGTCGCGCCGACCGATCCGGCCTCGCTGTTCTCGAGCGGGACGAGCCCGTCTCCCTCGCCGGAGGCGACCGCGAGGAAGACCGCGGCGATCGACGGGCGGAGGCGGACATCGGAATCGAGCCGGGCCGCGAGCTCGTGCGAGAACGTCCCGGCCGGCCCGAGCGTGACGAGTGTCATCGCTCGGGCTCCGCGAGGCAGCGGATCAGGCGGTCGGTCTCGGACGTCGCTGCCGCAGCGTACGGCGCGAAGAGGGCCGCGTCCTCCTCGAAGAGGCGGACGAACGCGCCCGGGCCGGGGTCGGCGACCGCGTCCACGAGCTCCTCGAGGGCCGTGCGGGCGGCCTCCAAAACGGCCGGGGCGTGCGGGTTCCGGCGGAGGATCGGGCCGTAGAGGGCCGGGTCCTGCCCGAGGAGCCGGCCGACGAGCCCGAACTCGATCCGGTAGACCGGGGACGTGAACCCCAGGACCTCGTCGAGGTCGCAGCCGAGCTCGCGCATGGTCCCGGCCAGCACGAGCGAGAGGGCGTGGGCCAGGCCCTGGACCACGGCCATCAGCTCGTCGTGCCGCTCGGGGGTCGTGAAGGCCAGGCGGGCGCCGGCAGCCTCGAGGACCGCGAGCAGGGGGGCGTACTGTTCACGCGTGGCGGTCGCCGGCGTGACGGCGACCGTCTGGCCGGCGAGGGTGCCGACTCCCGGGCCGAAGATCGGGTGGAGCCCGACGGCCGGCGCGGCCGACCGGCGCATCTCCTCGACCGGCGCGGCTTTGAGCGAGGTCAGGTCGCAGAGGAGCTGGTCCGGCCGGAGGTGGGGCGCGACCGCGGCGATCACGCCGAGGGTCGCGTCGATCGGGACCGAGACCATCACCACGTCCTGGCGCGCCAGGAAGGCCGGCATGGGCTCGTGCCCGGTCCGGCCGCGGACCGAGACCTCCCAGCCGCCCTCCTCGTAGACCCTGGCGAAGAGGGAGCCCATGCCCCCGGTGCCGCCGAGGATGCCGAGCCTAGTGCTCACGGCACGTCTCCTCGATGGCGTGGCCGAAGTGCCGGCCCCCCTCGAGGAGGAGGCCGAGCACGCGGTCGCCGGGAGCGAGCGCCGCGACCGAAACCGCCCCCCCGCCCTCCCGCACGAGCCGGATCGTCTCGGCGTTCTGGAGCACGACCGAGGCCGGTCTCCCGTCGTCGGCGACCGCCTCGACCAGGAGGAGCGGGCGCCGCTCGACCTTGACCCGGCCGATAGCGGCCGTCTCGGTTTCGCCCCCGGCATCGACGCCGAGGACGGTCTCGCCGGCCCGGAGGTCCGCGAGGTACGCGGTCCGGCCGCCCGGGAGGAGGCAGTACGCGTGGACCGCGCCCGCATTCACGCGGAACGGCCTCGGGGCCACGTACGGGTTCTCGAGGGTCTCGGCGTGGACGAGCAGCATCGCCGACGAGGTGTTGCCGACCAGGAGGCCCTCGCCATCCTCGAAGAGGGTGCAGGTGTCGACGCAGACCCGGTCGCCCATGCCGAGCGGGCGGATCGCCGTGACCGTGAACGGAACGAGCGGGACGCGCTCGCCCCCGCCCTTCACGAGCGCCGCGATTCTCCGGACCGCGTCCGGGTCGTTCGTCTCCAAAACGACACCCGCCACGCCCCGTTCGAGCGCGCCGAGGGCGAGCCGGGCCTCCCCTTCGGACAGAACACGGGCGTAGACCCGGTCCGACCGGGCCACCAGGTTCTCGAGCGGGATCACGGTCCAGTCGGCGGTCTCGACCACGACCGGCCCCCGCCCGGCGAGCTCCACGGCCCGGTCCTCGTCGTCCGACGACGCGATGGTCACGCGGAAGGCGTCGCGGTCCCACTCGAGGTCGCCACCGGGGCCGACCGTCGCGATCCGGCCGAGGGCCCGGACGCGGTCCGGCTCGTCCGTGACGATGGCGTCCGCGCCGGCCTCGAGCGCGGCGGTCACGACCTCCGTCGCGAACGGGACCGGCTCGACCCAGAGGACTTTCATCGCGGCGCCCCGTGGACCGCATCGACGATCCGGCCGACGAACGTGGCCGTGTCCTCGCGCTGGAACGCGTTCCGGCCCATGCAGACCCCGGCGCCTCCGGCGCCGACGGCCTCGGAGACCATCGCGATCGCGTCCTCGTCGCCCCCCTTCTCCCCGCCCGCGACGAGGACCGGGACCGAGCAGGCCTCCACGATCTGCCGGAACGCGGCCGGGTCGTTCGGGTAGCTGACCTTGATCAGGTCCGCGCCGAGCTCCTCCGCCGCGCGGACGCAGTGCGAGACCGAGGACGGGCTCGACCCGTCGATCCCCTGGCCCCGGGCGTAGGCCATGATCAAAAGCGGCATGCCCCAGCGCGTGCACTCGCGCGAGACCTGGCCCGCGGCCTCGAGCATGCGCGACTCGTTCGGCGAGCCGAGGTTGATCTGGATCGAGACCGCGTCAGCGCCGAGGGCGACTGCCTCCTCGACCGTGCAGACCAGGACCTTGTCGTTCGGGTCGGGGTTGAGCGCGGTCGAGGCCGAGAGGTGGACGATCAAACCGATATCCCGGCCGTGCCGGCGGTGGCCGGCCTTGACCATGCCCTTGTGCAGCACGATCGCGTTCGCCCCGCCCTCCGAGACCTCGGAGATGACGCGGGTCATGTCGCGGAGGCCGTCGATCTGCCCAAGGGTCATGCCGTGGTCCATGGGCACGATCACGGCCCGGCCCGTGTTCCGGTCCATGCACCGCTCGAGCCGGATCTCCTTGCCGATCATCGCAGCACCTCCATGGCCTCGCCGGCGGTCCGCCCCTCGTGGACGATCATGGCCGCCGCCCGGACGAACCGGTCCGGGGCCGGGTGCTGGAACGCGTTCCGCCCGATCGAGATCCCGGCCGCGCCGCCCTCGACGGCCCCCTCGATCAGGTCGAGGGTCGCGCGGTCGTCGGTCTTCGATCCGCCCGCGACCACGACCGGGACGGGGCAGCCGCGCGTCACCTCGCAGAACGAGTCGGGGTCGCCCGTGTACACAGTCTTGACGATGTCCGCGCCGAGCTCGGCCGCGACGCGGGCCGCGAGCTTGACGTGGTCGACCGCGTGCTCGTCCTCGATCTTCCGTCCCCGCGGGTACATCATGGCGAGGAGCGGCATGCCCCAGTGCTGGCACTGGACCGCGACCCTGCCGAGGTCCTCGAGCATCCGGGCCTCGGAATCGGCCCCGATGTTGACGTGCATCGAGACCGCGTCAGCGCCCATGCGGAGCGCGTTGGTCACGGTGTTGACCAGCACCTTCTCGTTCGGGTCCGGCCCGATCGCGGTCGAGGCCGAGAGGTGCAGGATCAGGCCGATGTCGGGGCCGTGCCGCCGATGGCCGTGGAGGGCCAGGCCGATGTGGCCGAGCACGGCGTTCGCTCCCCCGAGCGCGACCGCGTCGACGGCGGCGCCCAGGTCGATCAGGCCGTCGATCGGCCCCTGCGAGACCCCGTGGTCCATGGGCACGACGATGGTCCTCTTCGTATTCCGGTTGATGATGCGTTCAAGACGGATCTCTTTTCCTCTCATGACAGGTACTCCCGAGCCCCGGCACTGTTGACACAGCGTGGGGTGCTCAGAACGGATAATAAAAGGTGAAGGCGTCCGCTCGGCCAGAGAGGGTCGGCGGAGCGCTCGATGCGTGGCGATCAGGTGCCCTGGTGATAAAAGCACTCACGGGCGAAAAAACATTCACCACACATTGGGATCAGGTTCGGCCGACTCCCGGCATAAACCTGCCGGTTCGTGCCGGTCCACTCCGGCAGGCATATCCGTCCCGATGTCGGAGGGTACGCGATGAGCGTCGCGGGCTCTCTGCCGCACTGGACGATCTGGGCGATCGTGGTCGCGATCCTCGCGGCGGCCGCGGTCGTCTTCTGGCCGCTCGTCGGGGTCTCGGTCCTCGCGGCCTCGGTCGCGGTGGTCCTCTTCCCGCTCCAGCGCCGGCTATCGCGGCATATGAACCCGATCTTCGCGGCCACGATCCTGACGATCGTGGTCGGGGCGGGGATCGTGGGGGCGACCGCGGTCACGATCGCGGTGCTCGTCCAGAACATCGGCTATATCGCCGATATCGCACGGACCATCCTCTCGGCCGTGGCCGCGCCGGTGACGGGGCCGATGGCGGGCCTTCCCTTCGACCTCACGGCGATCCTCGCCGGGATCCAGTCCGAGATCGGGGCCCTGACCGGCTTTCTCACCTCCCTGATCGGCGAGCTCCCCCTGGTCTCGCTCGAGCTGATCACCTTCTTCCTGGTCCTCTACCTGACCCTCGAGCAGGGGGAGCGGGCCGGGACGCGCCTGGTCGACGCGCTGCCGAACGAGGTGCGCCGGACGGCCGAGCGGCTCTGGCAGATGGCCGTGGACGTGATGTACTCGATCTTCGTGGTCCACTTCGCCACCGCGTTCCTCTCGTTCCTGGTCGCGCTCCCGTTCTTCTACATCCTCGGGTACGGCCACGTCCTCTTCTTTTCCGTCCTCTCGGGCATCTTCCAGCTCGTGCCGTTCCTGGGCCAGACGGTGATCCTGCTCGTGCTCGGGGGATACGCCCTCGCGATCGGCGATCTGCGCGGCCTGCTCCTGATCATATTCATCGGGTACCCCTTCGTGGCGGCGATCCCCGACTGGATCATGCGCCCCATCCTGATGGGGGCCAAGGCCCGGATCCACCCGGTGGTGATGTTCATCGGGTTCTTCGGCGGGATCACGCTCCTCGGGGTGGTCGGGCTGCTCCTGGGCCCGCTCCTCCTCTCGCTCGCGGTGGGGGCCTACGGGATCGTCGTGGAAGAGCTCGAGCTCCGCCGGGACGCACAGCTGCCGACCGGGGCCGGGCCGTCCCCGCTCGAGGCCGCGGAGGGGGACGAGGTGGGGACGGCCTCGTGAGCGGGCGGGGCGTCTCTTTTTTATAGCGGGCGATACGTCCTTATGGAACCTCGGTGGACCCATGTGGCCTCGTCGATCCTCGACGCGGTCGCGTACGACCCGACCGGGAGGTGCCTCCTGCTCCGGTTCCGGACCGGCGCGATCTTCGAGTACGGGAACGTCCCGTCCGTCGTCTACGAGGAACTGCTCGCGGCCCCGTCGAAGGGCCGCTACTTCTCGGAGTACGTGCGGCCCGACTACCCGTACCGCCGCGTCCGGGCGGCGGAGGGAGCACCAGCTGTAGCCCGGTGACGGCCGACCGGTGAAGGTTTAACGCTCCGGCGGCGATGTAGTACCGGCGCGGGGATAGCCAAGCCAGGTCAACGGCGTAGGGCTTAGGACCCTATCGCGCAGGCGTTCGAGGGTTCGAATCCCTCTCCCCGCATTCGGTTCTCGAGGCAGGACGGCACCGGCCGCCGCGCGGACGCTGTCGGAGGGCCGCAGCTCCCCGCAGTTAATTCAATAAACTTAACATCATCCATTAACCCCGCCGCCTCGAAAAATTGCTGTGGAACACATCAGGATCGAGAAGATCACGGTCCTCCCCGGGACGGCAAAGAACGGGAGTCCCGAGCCGTTCGACGAGCTCGTCATCCGCGCCGGCGACACGATCTCGATCGTCGGCCCGACGGGGTCGGGGAAGTCGGCCCTGATCAACGACATCGAGGTCTTCGCCCAGCAGGACACCGTCACCGGCCGGACCGTGCTGGTCAACGGCGAGGCCCCGCCCGAGCGGATCTGCCGGGACCCGGCGAACAAGCCGATCGCGATGATCGCGCAGACGAGCAAGTGCCTGGCCGACCTGCGGGCCGGGCAGTTCCTCGGCATGCACTGCGCGGCCCGCGGGCTCGACCCCGGGCAGACCGTCAAGGAGACGATCGCCCTCGCCAACGAGTTCACGGGCGAGGCGATCCGCGAAGAGATGCGCATGACCGCGCTCTCGGGCGGGCAGACGCGGTCCCTGATGATCGCGGACGCCCTCCTGGTCAGCAACACCCCGATCATCCTGCTCGACGAGATCGAGAACGCCGGGATCTTCAAGGACCGGGTCATGGCCCGCCTGCGGGAGTTCGACCGCGCCGTCCTCTTCGTGACCCACGACCCGTTCGTGGCCCTCCTCTCCGACCGGCGGATCGTCATGCGGAACGGCGCCGTCGTTGACGTCCTCGAGCCCGGGGGGGCCGAGGCCGACGCCCTCGGCGAGGTGGCCGCGGTGGACGCGCGCCTCCACACCATCCGCGAGCGGATCCGGGCCGGCGAGCTCCTGACCGGGGGGCTCTAGCGTGCGCCTCCTGATCGTGGCCGGCCCGCCCAGCGCGGGCAAGACGGCCGTGGTCCGGCAGCTCCTCCGGCAGTTCGCGGGCCGGTGCCGGGCCGCCTACCTCAAGATCGACGTGGTCCAGGCCTTCGAGGACGAGGAGCTCGCGGCCGAGTTCGGGATCCCGGCCAGGAAGGTCTACTCGGGCGACCTCTGCCCGGACCACACGGGGATCATGGTCCTCGCCGACGCCCTCGCCTGGGCGGCCGAGGAGCAGGCCGATCTCCTGATCGTCGAGTCGGCCGGGCTCTGCCTCCGCTGCACGCCGTACACCACGCAGTCGCTCGGGATCGTGGTGCTGCCGGCGATCTCGGGGACGAACGCCCCCCTGAAGATGGCCCCCATGATCGCGTTCGCCGACGTCGCGGTCGTGACCAAGACCGATCTCGTCTCGCAGGCCGAGAAAGAGGTCTTCCGCGAGGCGATCCGGCGCGTGACCCCGGGGATCGACCTGATCGAGACGAACGCGGTCGAGGGAACGGGCCTCCGGTACCTCTTCCGCGCGGTCGAGGCCTGCCCGGCGATCGACGACCCGGCGTCGATCGTGCTCCGCGGGGCCCCGCCGCTCGGGGTCTGCACGATCTGCGCGGGAAAGAAAGAGATCGGCTGGCGCCACCACTTCGGGGTCGTGCGGACCCTCGAGGCGGCGGACGAGTTCTACCGGGGGGACTGAGGCGATGGCCTGGGAGCCGCCGGGCAAGGACTGCGGGGCCTGCGGAGTCCGGAGCTGCCGCGACTTCGCCGAGGGGCTGCGGGCCGGGACTCGAGTCCTCACCGACTGCCCGCACCGGGCGCGCCGCCTGGACCTGGACGAGACGGCCCTGCTGCAGGTCTACGACGGGGTGGACCTGCTCGGCTCGGAGTACGACTTCATCCTCCGGCCGCTCCCGGGCCAGCCCTCGGCCCAGCGGTACGTCCAGCCCTACCGCCCCGAGCTGGTCGAGCAGTGGGGGATCGGCCCGGGCGCGATCGTGATCGGCCGGCCCGTGGACCCGGGGGGCCGTCCGGGTGGAGTACGCGCTCGAGGGCTCCGCGTCGCAGGTGGCGTGCAACGCGTACGCGTTCTGCAACCTCTCGAACAACGGCGCGACCATGATCGCCTGGACGAACCGGCTCGTGGGCGGGAGCGGGTACAGCGGGTACGTGGTGAACGCGACGCCGTCGGCAGTCGCGCCGCTCTCCGGTCAGGCGGCGCCGCCGCGCGACCTGGACGGCGACGGGCGGTACGAGGACGTGGACGGGAACGGTCGGCGCGAGATCGGCGACGCGGTCCTCCTCGTCCTCCGGCTCGACGAGATCCGGGCGCACAGGCCGATCGCCGCGTTCGACTTCGACGGCGACGGCGGGGCGGGGCCCGGGGACGCGCTCCGGCTCATCCTCGGGCCATGAGGGAAGGGCCGGCCCACTCGCGTGTGGTCCCGGACCCACGTATCATGGTGACGGTTCAGGGGCCGGTCTGTCGGCGGGGTGCTGCGCGTCGGGACGGGGGGATCCCGGCCCCCTGTCGATCGAGGGAGCAGAGGGCGATGAGGAGCTGCAGACCGGGCTCCTTCGTCTCCACACAACTCCGCCCCGAGGGGCCGGCCCGAGCGGTTTAAAAGGTTCAATAAACTTGGGTATAGTGGCAAACTAGCCCC
>DAEF01000117.1:0-441 GCA_002495225.1 Methanoregulaceae archaeon UBA288
GCCGCAGATCGTCGGGTTCAAGGTCATGGAAGTCGAGCCCGAGGAAGCGGTGATCATCACCAAGAACACCGAGATCGAGTTCTCGGACAAGCCGGCGGCCGGGTTCGAGGGGGCCCGGCAGATCTCGTACGAGGACATCGGCGGGCTCAGTTACGAGCTCCAGCGAGTCCGCGAGACGATCGAACTCCCCATCCGGCACCCCGAGCTCTTCCGCCGGCTCGGGATCGAGCCGCCGAAGGGCGTGCTCCTCTACGGCCCGCCCGGCACGGGCAAGACCCTCATCGCGAAGGCCGTCGCGAACGAGTCCGGGGCGCACTTTATCGCGATCGCCGGGCCCGAGGTGATCTCGAAATACTACGGCGAGTCCGAGCAACGCCTCCGCGAGGTCTTCGAGGAGGCCCGCGAGAACGCGCCCGCGATCATATTCATCGACGAGCTCGA
>DAEF01000117.1:538-6845 GCA_002495225.1 Methanoregulaceae archaeon UBA288
TCGACCGCGAGATCGAGATCGGCGTGCCGACCGAGAAGGACCGGATCGAGATCCTGAAGATCCACACCAGGGCCATGCCCCTCGGGGAGGACGTGAAGCTCGACGACATCGCGAAGCAGACCTACGGGTTCGTCGGCGCGGACCTTGCAGCACTCGCCCGCGAGGCCGCGATCCGGGCCCTCCGGCGGAAACTCCCTGAGTTCGACCTCGAGAAGGACGAGCTCTCCGAGGAGGAGCTCGAGCAGCTCCACGTCGAGCCCCTCGACTTCCGCGATGCCCTTCGCGACGTCGGGCCGTCGGCCATGCGCGAGGTGATGCTCGAAGTCTCGCACGTCACCTGGACCGATGTCGGCGGACTCGACGAGGCGAAGGAGGAGGTTCGGGAGGCAGTCGAGTACCCCCTGACCGACCACGAGCGCTTCGACCTGATCGGCATCCGCCCGCCGCGGGGGGTGCTCCTCTACGGCCCGCCCGGCACGGGCAAGACCCTGATCGCCAAGGCGGCGGCATCGGAGTCGGGCGCGAACTTCATCCCGATCCGCGGCCCCCAGCTCCTCTCGAAGTGGGTCGGCGAGTCAGAGCGGGCCGTGCGCGAGGTCTTCCGCAGGGCCCGGCAGGTGGCGCCCTCGATCATCTTCTTCGACGAACTCGACGCCCTCGCGCCGTCGCGGGGCATGGACACGGGGACGCACGTGATCGAGTCCGTGCTCAACCAGATCCTGACCGAGATGGACGGGCTCGAGGACCTCAAGGACGTGGTCGTGATGGGCGCGACCAATCGGCCCGACATCGTGGACCCTGCCCTGCTCCGGGCCGGGCGGTTCGACCGGCTCGTCTACATCGGCGAGCCCGGGCGGGAAGGACGCCGGCAGATCCTGGAGATCCATACGCGCGGTAAGCCGATCGAGGGATCGACGATGGAAGAGGTGCTCGCGTTCACCGAGGGGTACGGCCAGTCCGAGCTCGAGCGCTTCGTCGCCCTGCTCGGCACGGAACGCAACTTCAACGTTGCTGACGCACGTGAGGCCGACAAGAAGGTCCGCAAGGTTATGGAAGAGGCACGCAAGGCGATGGAGGAATCCCGAAAGGATTCGGGCCAGATAGAGGCCCCCGGTGCGAGCGAATTGCCTGCGCACGAGCGGCGGCAGGAGCTCGGCAAAGCCTTCGCCGAGAAGAGACTCCGGCTCGAGGACCCGGTTCGTGAAAAACTCCTCGACGATCTCGCGGCCCGCGCCGAGGGGTACGTCGGCTCGGATCTCGAGGCCCTCGCCCGCGAGGCCGGGATGTACGCACTCAGGGCACGAGCACCGGTGATCACGCGGAAGGACTTCGACGAGGCCCTCACCAAGGTCCACCCGACCATGAACGAGANNAGATCCAGCAGCACTTCAAGGGCGGCCTGCCGAAAGAGGTTCAGCCCCCCGAATACCAGTAACCCCTTTTTTTATCTCCGTCCGGGAAGGTGCAGACGAAGGTCCACCCGCCTGGCGTCCCTGAGCGAGAGCAGGGCGAGGAAGTCTGAACCGAGCAGGAAGAGCATGTACAGGCCGGCGAGACGGATCGGCGTGACGCGGTACAGACGTGTCTCTGTAAGAAGCGAGACCGCACGGTCGATGCGACGGTTGCGGAGGCGGGGAGAAACTCGCCGCTGGAGGAGCTCCAGGGGCCGCGCCTCCCGCGCCAGGACTCGTGCGTTCGAGGCCAGCACGGGCATCGCGATCAATCGGCTCAGCCAGCTGTGAAACACCAGCATGATCGATAGCTGCGAGGCGAGGAGGACGAGGAGGTACAGATTGGTAGCCCACGGCCCAGAGCTGGTTCACCGGCAGGATGCGGTCCAGAGTATGGCCGGGGAAGAGGATGGCGATCACCAGCAGCACCGCGAGCATGAACGACAGGGCGGCCAGCAGCGCGGTGGGCGCGAGGCCCGAGCGCCCCTGTTCCCGCCTCTCCCGCCGCCCCCGCATCAGCGCGGACAGCCACGCGGAGAAGTCGGTCGAGTACGGCCAGAGCAGGTAGACGGCCAGGTAGTAGAGGATGATGCCCGCGGACTGCGCGACCACCAGAACCACGGTCAGCATGGCGAGCCCGCGGTAAACGAACCCGGCGATCAGGGCGTAGAGGATATCGATCGAGAAGATCGCCAGGTACCCCGCCGTCATCGAGACGCCGCCGAGGAACCAGACGTTCCAGCCGACCGCGATCAGACGGCCCTTGAACCGGAGGAGGCGCGCCTCCTTCACCGAGCGGATCAGCCTTTTCGGCTCGGGCGCTGGACGCTCGTCGCCGGACTCCTCCCGGTGCAGCAGGGCGAGCGCAACGCCGTAGACGAGAGGCAGGATCCAGTAGAACATGTAGAAGTAGAGGCTCGCGACCACCCACATCAGCATATAGCGGTCCCCGTATCGCACGAACCCCCAGGCGTTCGCGCCGATCGCGACGAGGAGGGCGAACAGGCCGAAGCGGCCGATCCGGTCCCACTCCACGAGCAGGGCCGTTCCCCTCACCCGCGCGAGCTCGGCGTCCACCTCACCGAAGCGCCGCGCGACGAGATTGCTCCGATCCGCGCCAGATGTTCCGGGGCTCGCGAGCCCGCCCCCTGTCGACGCTTCCACGCCCTGCACCCGGTTCGCATGTGGCATCCGTTGATTGATGAAACAGTGGGATGCACCGCAAGGGCCAAACGGGCGGACCGCCTGTATTTCGAACAGTGATCCCCGTGGACCCGATGCTCGGCTATATCGTCACGCTCCTGGTGGTCGGCGCCGTCGTCGGCGTGGCTTCCGGGCTCTTCGGTGTCGGCGGCGGGTTCCTGATGGTCCCGGCCCAGTTCTGGGCGCTCGGGCTGCTCGGGGTCGACCCCGAGATCGCCCTCCGCACCGCGTTCGGCACCAGCCTCGCGGTCGTGATCCCGACCGCCGCCTCGGGCACGTGGGCCCACGCGTGCCGGAAGTGCATCCGGTGGGACGCCGTGAGATGGATGGGGCTGTCGGCCGGGCTCGCCGCACTGGTGGGCGCCGCCCTCTCGACACGGGTCCCCGGGCGCCCCCTCGAGCTCCTTCTCGGGCTCGTCCTCTGCGGAGCCGCGATCCAGCTCCTGGTGCAGCGTGCCTCGTGCGACGCCGGGAGCGAGGAGAAGGGTCTCTCGCCGACCTGGTATCTCGCCGTCGGTATCCCCGGGGGGCTCCTGTCGGGGCTGCTCGGAATCGGGGGCGGGATCGTGGTCGTCCCTCTCCTGAGCCTCCTCCTCCGGTACCCGGTCCGCGCAGCCATCGGCACCTCCACGCCCGTGATCCTCTGCGCGGCCGTCGGCGGCGTCGCGGGGTACGTCCTGACCGCGCCGACCGCTCTCCTGGCCCTGCCCTGGTCGGTCGGCTACGTCAACCTCCCCGGCGCCCTCGCCCTCGCGATCGCTTCCGTGCCGATGGCGCAGCTCGGCGCGCGGCTCGCGCACGCCTGCCCTCCGCGCCTCCTGCGACAGGCCCTCGCAACGATGATGAGCCTTTTCGGACTCCTCATGCTCGACCTGCCCCGGCTCCTCGGGTTCTAGGGCGCGCGGACCACGAGCAGCCGCGCCTCGGTCATCTCCTCGATCGCGTACCGCGGCCCTTCCCGACCGGTGCCCGAGGCCCCGGTGCCACCGTACGGCATCTGGTCCACCCGGAACGCGACGTCGTTCACGATCAGGGAGCCGGCGCGGCACTGCTCGAAGGCCCGGACGATCGTCCCGAGGTCGCGGGTGAAGAGCGACTGCTGGAGCCCGTATGCCGAGTCGTTCGCGAGCGCCAGCGCGTCCGCGAGCCGGTCGTACGGCGTGACCGTGACCACCGGGGCGAAGACCTCCTCCGCGTTCACCCGCATCGACGGCGTCGTGCCGGTCAACACGGTCGGCGCGAAGAGCCTACCCGTCCGCGTGCCGCCGCACTCGCAGCGGGCGCCGGCCTCGACCGCCTCGCGGACCATCTCTTCGGCCATCACGGCCGCCGCCTCCGAGATCATCGGGCCGACCGCCGTGGCCGGGTCGCGCGGGTCGCCGACGGAGAGCGCCTGCACCCCCGCAACGATCCGCGCCACCCCCTCGTCGTAGACCTGGGCGTGAAGAAAGACACGCTGCACCGAGAGGCAGACCTGCCCCGCGTTTGCAAAGCCGCCCTGGACGCACCGCGCCGCGGCCAGTTCGAGGTCCGCGTCGGGCTCGACGATCACGGCGGCGTTCCCGCCGTGCTCGAGGGCCACCCGCGTCCGGCCGGCAATGGCCTTCAGGTGCCAGCCGACCTCCGGGCTGCCTGTGAACGAGACAAGACCGATCCGCGGGTCGGCGGCCAGGCGCTCGGCATCGGCGGTCGACGACGGGACGACCGAGATCGCGGCGGGGGGGCACCCGGCCGCGAGCGCGCACTCGCCGAGGGCCAGGGCCGAGAGCGGCGTCTTCGTCGACGGCCGGACGATCACGGCGTTGCCCGCGGCGAGCGCCGGCCCGAGCTTGTGGCAGACCGTGCTGAGCGGGAAGTTGAACGGGGTGATCGCGAGCACGATCCCGACGGGAAACCGCCGGTAGACGCCCGTGCAGCCCTCTCCGGCCGGGGTCCAGTCGAGGTCGACGACCTCGCCGCCGAGCCGGCGCGCCTCCTCCGCCGAGACGCGGAGGGTCGCTGCGGCCCGCTCCACCTCGATACGGGCCATGCCGATCGTCTTGCCGGCCTCCAGGACGATCGTCTGCGCGAACGCGTCGGCGTCGGCCTCGACGAGCGCGGCCATGCGCGCGAGGATCGCCGAACGGGCGTGGGACGGGAGCGCCGCCATCTCCGCCGCGCCGGTTAGGGCGGTGCGGACCGCATCCTCGATCTCCACGGCACCGGCGAGGTCGACGCGGCCCGCGATCGAGCCGTCGTAGGGGAACGCGACAGCGGCAGAGCGAAGCGACTCGCGCCGCTCGCCGCCGATCAGGAAGGGGCGGGACGGGTCCATGTGAAGAGGTGGCGCTCCGGCGGTAATTCCCTTGCGCTCCCGCGCGGTGTCGCCACGCCTAAATAGCCTCTCCACAGATCTCTTGCAGAGCCTATGCCGAACGTCACCGTCCTCCTCGATGCCCGCACGGTCCCCGAGGCCCGGGTCGCGCTCGTCCACCCGGCCCGGGGAGTCGAGCACACCTACGCATCCCTCCGTGCCGAGGCGAACCGTATTGGCGCCGGCCTTCTCGGGCTCGGCGTCCGAAAGGGCGACCGGGTCTGCATCTACCTGGACTCGTCCGCCGAGTACCTCATCGGGTACCTCGCCTGCTGGCGGATCGGTGCGGTCGCGGTCCCGACCAACATCGTCTACCGGGAGCGGGAGCTCCGCCACGCGGTCGACGATGCGGGGGCAGTGGCCGTGATCACCGATCTGAAAGGGGTCGAGGTCGTGCGGGCCGTCAGGCACGCCGTCCCCGGGCTCGAGCACGTGATCGTGGTCGGCGGGGCCGGGCCGGGGGAGACGGCCTGGGAGGAGTTCAATGAGCCCCCGGCGGGCATGCGCCCCGCTCACTGCGGCTTCGACGACCTCTGCCAGATCCAGTACACGGCCGGGACGACCGGGAAGCCCAAGGGGGCGATGCTCACCCACGGCGCCTGGACGGCGGCGCTCGACGCCGAAGGGGAGGCGCTCGCACTCGGCCCGGGCGACGTCTACCTGGGGATCTACCCCATGGGCCACGTCGGCGTCTCCTGGGGGCTCGCGATTCTCCGGGCCGGTGGCACCTGGGTCGTGATGGACCGGTACGACCTCGACGGGTACCTCGCCCTCGCCCGGCAGTACCGGCCGACCGTGCTCGCGGGCATGCCGCCCGTGATCCACGCGCTGGTCCACGCGGGCCCCGAGGCCGACGAGGCCCTCTCGTCGGCGCGGCTGATCATCTCGGGCGGCGGGTCGCTCCTCCCGACAGTCTGGGAGGCCTTCGACAGGCGGTACGGCATCCCCGTCGCGAACGCGTACGGCCTCTCCGAGACGATCGTCTGCGGCTCGGGGACCGTGACCCTGCCCGCCCACCCCGAGCTCCACCGCGGGTACCGTTCGGTGGGCGTCCAGGTCGGGTACACCGAGGTCCGGATCGTCGACGCGGACGACCCGGATCGCGAGCTCGCCGCCGGGGAGACCGGTGAGATCGCACTCCGGGGACCATCCGTGGCCCGCGGGTACTGGAACATGCCCGACGCCACGGCAGAGGTCTTCCGCGAAGACGGCTGGTTCCTCACCGGCGACATCGGGCACCTCGACGACGACGGCGTCCTCTTCGTCACGGACCGAAAGAAGGACATGATCATCATGTCGG
>DAEF01000150.1 GCA_002495225.1 Methanoregulaceae archaeon UBA288
GATTCGAATTCCGACCTGGGCGTTGAAGGAGGGCGTCTCGCCCACCCGATTTTCCTGGACTATTATTCCAGCCCGGGCCCCGTTTCTGTGCCGTCCCTCGTGTCGACGCCCGCACCGGTTCACCGGTTCCGGGGAGCACGAAACCAGGGGACGGCATAGATCGCCGCCCGGACAACCGCCGGTTCGCGTGAAGTCCCGGGATCTCCTGAACTCCGTCCACTCTTCGGCCAATCGCCCGTCCTTCAAGCGGAACCTGGAGATGGCCCTTAACGTCACCTCCTCCCCCCACCCTGGTCTTTCATGAAATCCCGGGCCGTGGCTTTGCGCATGCCGGGACATTTCGCCACGAATAAATCGTACGGGGGAGGATACCTCTACGGAGACTCTCATGCGCCACCTGCTCCTGACCTGCCTGGTGTTGCTGCTCGCGACAACCGCCGTGCTCGCGGGCTGCACGGCCCCGACGACGAATGTCACCCCGAACACGACCGAGCCCACGACCGGAACCCCTCCGCCGGAGGCGGCACGGCTGACGTTTCTGACCGAGGAGTACCCGCCCCTCAACTACCAGGAGGAGGGCCGGGCATCCGGGGTCGCGATCGACCTGCTCGGCGAGACGCTCGAGCGGCTCGGCACGGGCCAGTCGGTCGACGACGTCCGGTTCCTGCCCTGGCCCGAGGCGTACAACCGGACCCTCGCCGAGCCCGGCACGGTCCTCTTCGCGACCGAGCGCCTGCCGGAACGCGAGAACCTGTTCAAGTGGGCCGGGCCGATATTCCCGGAGCGGGCGGTCCTCTACGGCCTTAGCGAACGCAACATCACGATCGCCGACGTCTCCGAGCTACCGCGCTACCGGATCGCGGTCGTGCGGCACGACGCGGCCCTCCAGAAACTCCTCGACCTCGGCGTGCCCGAGTCCGCGCTCCGGGTCACGGACGACCAGGCCGACCTCGTGGCCTGGCTCGACGCGGGCGATGTCGATCTCTTCGCCTACGGCGAGCAGCCCGGCCGGTGGCTCGCCGTCCGTGCGGGGCAGAACCCGCTCCGGCTGCGGTCGGCCTTCACGCTCGCCGAGTACGAGAGCTACTTCGCGTTCAACCGCAACACCCCGGAAGAGACCGTGGCGCGGTTCCAGGCCGCGCTGGACCGGCTCTCGGTCGACCGCGACGTCGACAACCTCACGGTCCGCGACCGCATTCTCCGCCAGTACCTCCCGCCGTTCGCCCTCGGGCGGACCGTCTTCCTGACCGAGGAGTACCCGCCCCTGAACACCGCTGCGAACGGCACGATCGAGGGGATCGGGCCGGACCTCCTCCGCGCGGTCCTCAGGCAGATCAACATGACGCTCCGGGAGGACCAGCTCCGGCTCACCTCCTGGCCCGACGCCTACGGGACGGCGCTCGAGAAGAACGAGACGGTCGTCTTCTCGACGGCCCGGACATCGGATCGCGAGGACCTCTTCCAGTGGGCCGGGCCCATCGCCCGGCTCCAGTACGCGGTGCTCGCCGACCGGGACCGGGCGACCGCCGGCGACGACCTGGCCCGGTACCGGATCGCGACCGTCCGCAACGATACGGCCGCGACGTACCTCCGCGACGCCGGCGTGCCCGAGAGCTCGGTCGTCTACGAGACTGAGCCGGCCGGACTTGTAAACGCGGTGCGGGACGGGCGGGCGGACGCGATCGCGTACCCGCTCATCACGACCCGGGCCCTGCTCGAGCGCGCCGGCCTCGACCCCGATCGGTTCGAAATCGTCCAGACCCTCGGGGAGCGCGACATGTACTTCGCGTTCAACCGGAACGCCTCGCCGATCACGATCCAGGCGGTGAACCTGAGCATCGCCGAGCTCAAGGCCGGGAAGGACGCGACCGGGGTCGCGCCGTACGAGCGGATCCTCTACCGGCACGTCGGGGTCGAGTGCTCCGCGGGAGCGTCGAACCTGACCGGCGCGATGGCGGTCGTCAACCTCACGGCCGAACGTGTGGCCGCGGACGCCGCCGGCACCTTCCGGGAGATCGATGCGGGCCGGCCCCCGTACCGCGACCCGGCCGACCCCGAGGTCTACGCCTTCGTCTACGACACGAACCTGACGATGGTCGCCCACCCCAACCCGCTCCTCGTCGGCCAGAACCTGGCCGGCACGACCGACGTGGCCGGGACGCCGTTCCGGGACGAGATCCGGGAGACCGCCACGACGCATGGGTCGGGCTGGGTCGACTACGTCTACGTGAACGTCAACGAGAGCCGGCTCTCGCGGAAGACGACGTTCTGCAGGATGGCCCGGGGCAGCGACGGGCAGGACTACATCGTCTGCGCGGGCACGTTCGAGGACTGCGGGGCCTGAGGGCTCCCGGTCGCCGCCGGTCTCTTCATCGCGGAGATCGATGGCGGCGGCAACCAGTTCACCATTCCGCCGGCGGTCGTCCCGTCTCGCAGGGGCGCCCGGCAGCATGCGTCCGTACCTCATCGTCTGGACACGGTGCCGGCGTCTCACCGGTTCCGCAGGAGGAAAGGACGGATGGATCTTCTTTATTCCACGGTTACCAGCACTCCTTACGAGCATACGGTTGTTCAGGGGAGGTAGAGACATGGGAACGATCCCCGGCAGACAACTGTACTCGGTCCGGGAGTCCTACCGGATCCTCTACTACGGACTCCGCACCATCGGGTACCTGGCCAGGGCCAGGAGGAAGAACGAGATGAGTCGCGACTTTATCGAACGGATCATGCTCGCGGTGACGGGGGTACACGATTGCGCAGTCTGTTCCCACGGCCATGCGAAGATGGCGCTCGAGGCCGGCATGAGCGCAGACGAGATCCGGGACCTGCTCGCGGGGGTCATGGACGACGTTCCCGCCGGCGAGCTCCCGGCCGTCCTGTTCGCGCAGCACTACGCCGACAGCAGGGCCCGTCCCTCCAGGGAGTCCTGGGAGTGGGTCGTGGACCTCTACGGACTGTCGAGAGCACGGGGCATTCTCGGCGCGATACGGATGATCATGGTCGGAAATACGTACGGGATCACCCTGGGTTCGCTCGTCAACCGGTTCCGGGGACGGCCCGACCTCAGGAGCAGCCTCTCGTACGAGCTGAGCATGATGCTCGGCCTCGTCCTGTTCCTGCCGGTCGCGCTCGTCCACGCCCTGATCTCCGAGCTGTCCGGCGCGCCGCTCATCTGGTTCGAGGCCGACAGGCCCGTGCCGGCGGCCGGCTCGCCCGCCGTCACGTCTCCCGACACCCAGTAGTTCGCTAATTTTGTACAGGCCCAGATGTATCTCTGATCATTGAATTGAGGAGAAAATCGGCAGATCTATATACTTCACAGGCTGCCCCCTATGGTCTCGCGAACCGAGGGCAGTACCTGCACCCCTACATCGTTTGTTCAACCGAAAGAATGCTGTGCTCTGGCCGTCGTTGCCCTGGATCAGCATCTGAGCATCCCGATCCAGGGATCCCTGACCCAGACAACGGTTTTCCGTACCCTTGTGGGGATGGCGGCGATGCAGCAGTCAGTCCATTCCATTGCTCGAGTGCTGGAGAGGAGTCCGTGCGAAACCTCACTGCGGTATCATCTCGCCAAGGTCTCCATGGATGAATTGGAAGCCGTGAATACGGCGATTCTGGGCCACGCTCTCTCCTCGGTCCTCAAACCAGGAAGAGCGTACACCTTTGCCATCGATTACACGAACGACCCGTACTACGGGACGGTTGTCCCGGACAACGAGGGGTATGTCATTCGGAGTCGGCTCAAGCAATCGACCAACGATTTCTACTCGTATGTCACCGTCTCCGCGATCACCCGAGACCGCCAGGTGACCCTGGCGGTCTATCCCGTGACGAAGGGTACCGCCAAGGTCGCGTACATCGCCCGGTGCCTGGACGCGATCACGATGGCTGGCCTGAGGATCCAGGCACTCTGCCTGGACCGGGAGTTCTACGCGTACGATGTCATCGCGTTTCTGATGACAGAGAACGTCCCGTTCATCATTCCTGTCAGGAGACACAGCCGTGCGATGAAACAGCTCCTGGCCGGGACACAATCGCGATTCGGAGAGTATATCATGCATGGAAAAACGCCGCTCCACCTGACGATCGCGATCGCCGTGACGTACGCGAAAGGACAACGGGGAAAGCATGGTGTCGAGAATCTCGGCTATGTGGTCGACCGCGTACCCTGGAGCCCCCGGAGGATCCATGAGACGTACCGATCACGGTTCGGGATCGAGTCGTCGTACCGGATGCGCAACCAGGTCAAGCCCCGGACGTCGACCCGCAATCCGGTGATCCGCTACCTCTTTGCCATCATCTCGTTTCTGCTCAAGAACCTCTGGATGGCCGTGCTCTGGACACGCTTTTCACCCGTGAAACCCGGGCCGCGAACGATCGAGATGCGCGCGTTCCGGTTTGATCAGTTTCGGCTGATGATCTGGGAAGCGGTGCGATCGATCTTGAAGATCGTGCGGACCATTCCTGCACTCAGAAAACCGGGATAGCTAAAGGAAACCAGGAGCGCGAACGAATGAAACAAGTCACGGAGGGGAATTAGCGAAGTACTGACACCGGTGAGTCACGGCGCCCCCGGTGAAACCCCCGAGATGTATCGGGCCCATCGGGGACCGCCGTCACGGTGGCGGGCGC
>DAEF01000098.1 GCA_002495225.1 Methanoregulaceae archaeon UBA288
TCGGGGAGATCCCGGGCATTGTCGCGTTCGTCGGCTGCGCGAACTACCCCGAGGGCGGGCGCGAGGTCGCCGAGATGGTGACCGAGTTCGCAAAGCGGCGATTCGTGGTCTGCACCTCGGGCTGCGCCGCCATGTCCGCCGCGATGTACCGCGACGAGGAAGGGCTGACCCCGTACGAGCGGTTCTCCGGGCGGTTCGAGGCCGGCGGCGTGGTCAACGTCGGCTCCTGTGTCTCGAACGCCCACATCTCCGGGGCCGCGATCAAGATCGCCTCGATCTTCGCAAAAAGGAAGCTCTCCGGCAACTACGCCGAGGTCGCGGACTACGTCTATAACCGTGTCGGCGCCGTCGGCGTCGCCTGGGGGGCGATGTCCCAGAAAGCCGCCTCGATTGCTTCCGGCTTCTGGCGACTCGGCATCCCGGTCGTGGTCGGGCCGCACGGGGCGAAGTACCGGCGGATGCTGCTCGGCAGGTCGGACTGCGACGGGGACTGGACGGTACGCGACCGGAGGACCGGCGAGGAGGTCTACGTCGGGCCCGTGCCCGAGCACCTCTTCATCGCCGCCGAGACCAAGGAGGAGGCGATGGCGATCATCGCCAAGCTCGCCATGCGGCCGAACGATACGAGCCGCGGCCGCTCGATCAAGCTCTCGCACTACATCGATCTGTACAGCGCCTGCTACGGCCGGATGCCCGACGACCTCCACCGGTTCGTCAGGACCCGGGCAGACCTGCCCGTGATGCAGAAGGACGAGCTCCTGCCCCTGCTCGAAGCCCGCGGCTGGGTTGAGCGTCCGATACCGGATCCGACACTGCTCCCCGAGGAGGCGTTCCAATGAGCCGGATCGAGCCCTGGCAGCCGGCGATGATGGGCGGCACGAAGACGGCCACCGCGATCGAGAAGCCGGCCGTGCTGGCTGCTCTCCTTCGCCGGGCCAAGAGACCGCTCCTCGTGGTAGGCCACCGGGCCCTCGTCAAGGGGGGCGACGGAGAGCTCGCGATCGACCTGCTCGCGCGAGCGGCGCTGAAGGCGGGGTGGCCTGTTGTCGCCACTGGGGATGCGGGCCCCGCCCTCGCGGCGCGGGGGATCGAGCCGGCTCGCTGCATCTCGGCCATGAACCTCGGGCACCGGCTCGCGGACCCGGCCTGGACGGGCGTGGACGGTGCGGGGCCGCACGACGTCGTCTTCGTGGCCGGGATCAGTTACGCGCTCGAGTGGACGCTCCTCTCGGGCCTCCGGCACGGGCCGGCCGACCTCGTCACGGTCTCACTCTCGCCCGGCTACGAGCCGCACGCCTCCTTTTCGATGCCGAACCTGGCCTGGCCCGCCTGGCGGTCCCTGATCATCGAGGCCTTCGGGCTCGAGGAGGCGGCGTAATGGAGGGTATTCCCGTCGATGTCGGCCTCGTCAACGAGGGTGAGCGGATACGGAAGCAGGAGATGTGGCTCGAGTTCGGTGGTCCCGGGGTCGAGGCGAAGTGGGAACTCGTGCGCGTCGTGCCGCCCGAGGCAGTCGAGGACGGAGCGGTCCGGATCGTCGGGCCCGACATCCGTGACCTCACCGAGGGCGGGAAGTTCCCGCTCGGGATCCTGGTCGAGGTTGCCGGCCCCGCCCTAGAGGAGGACTTCGAGGGGATCATCGAGCGGCGGATCCACGAGTACTCGAACTACGTCGAGGGCCTGATGCACCTGAACCAGCGGTACGACATCTGGATCCGGCTCTCGAAGAAGGCGTACCAGGCAGGGTTCGACTCGTTCGAGTACCTCGGGCGCGTCCTGCTCCACCTCTTCAAGAACGAGCTCCCGATCATCGAGACCATGCAGGTAACGTTCTTCTCGGACCCTGCCGAGGTCGAGAGCCGCCTGCCCGGGGCCCTCGCCCGGTTCGAGGCCCGCGACGCCCGGGCGCGGGGGCTCGCGGACGAGGAGGTCGAGACCTTCTACGGCTGCGCCCTCTGCCAGTCGTTCGCGCCGCGGCACATCTGCGTGATCACGCCCGAGCGGTACGCGAACTGCGGCGCGATCTCCTGGTTCGACGGGAGGGCGGCGGCCCGGATGGACCCCAAGGGGCCGATCTTCGCACTCGAGAAGGGCGAGTGCCTCGACCCGGTCCACGGCGAATTCGCCGGGGTGAACGCCATGGCGAAGGAGCGGTCCATGGGCGAGATCGACCGTGTCTGGCTCTATTCGGCCTTCGGCTACCCCCATACCTCCTGCGGCTGCTTCGAGGGGATCGCGTTTTACATCCCCGAGGTCGAGGGGTTCGGGATTGTCCACCGGGGCTTCCGGGATACGACCGTGAACGGCCTCGCCTTCTCCACCATGGCAGACTCGACTGCCGGGGGCCGGCAGGTCGACGGGTTCCACGGGGTGTCGCTCGAGTACCTGAAGTCCAAGAAGTTCCTCCTGGCCGACGGCGGCTGGGACCGCGTGGTCTGGGTGCCATCCGAGATCCTCGACCGGCTCCGGCCGTTCCTGCCTGAGGGGGCGGCTGAACGGATCGCGACCGAGCAGGACGTCTCGTCCGTCGACGAGCTTCGTGCCTTTCTCGAGGCGCACGACCACCCCGTGCTGGCGCGCTGGGCCGCGGACGACACCGGCAGCCCGGTGGCGACCGTCGGGTCGCTGCCGCTCGAGGTCGGGGGGTACCGCGTGATCCTCAAGAACGCCCGGATCTTCGCCGACAAAGTGATCGTCCTCCGTGAGGAACCAACCGACACCGGACGCAGGGGAGGGGTATCATGAACGGTCGCGACCTCGTCGGCGCCATCGGGCCGGAACTGCTGGCACTGCTCCGGACGGCGGGCCGGATCGAGCTCGAAGGGTTCAATCTCGAGCTCGACGAGCTCGAGCTCCGCCTGCCAAGCGGCGCGTTCGCCGCCCCCGCGTTCGGAGCTGTGCCGCCCGAGCCCGGGCCTGAGCGTCCGACCGAGCTGCTGCCGGCTGATTTCGTCCCGACGAAGACCGACTACCCCGGCCGGGTGCGCGAGGTCGTCCTCGGCGCCACGCGGCGCGAGGGAGGGTCGCGAGCGAGGGCGCTGACCATCGGCGGGGCGGAGGCCCCGGCTTTCACGCTCTTCGACCGGCCGATCGTGAACCGCCCGGTCATCTCGATGGACGTCTTCGATACCCGCGTGCCCATGCCGAAGGCGCTCCGCGCTCCGTTCGAGGAGGTCCGGGACGACCCCGCCGAGTGGGCGCGCCTGAACGTCCACCGGTTCGGGGCGAAGGCCGTGACCGTCCACCTCCTCTCCACCGACCCCCTGATTAAGAATTCGACCCCCCGCGAGGCCGCCGCCACGGTCGAGAGCGTGCTCCAGGCCGTCGACGTCCCCCTGATCATCGGCGGGTGCGGCGACCCGCGCAAGGACGCGGACGTCTTTTCAGAGGTCGCCGCGATGGCGTCGGGCGAAAGGCTCCTCCTCAACTCGGTCACCCTCGAGATGGCGACGGCCAAGACACTCGAAAAGGTCGCGAAGGCCGCGGCCGATCACGGCCACAACCTGCTCGCCTTCACCGGCCTCGAGCTGAACGATGCCAAGGAGTTGAACCGCCGGCTGTACGAATACGTACCGCCCGAGCAGATCGTGATGGATCTGACCACGGTCGCGCTCGGGTACGGCCTCGAGTACTCGTTCTCGATCCACGAGCGAGCCCGGCACGCGGCCCTGATGGGCGATGCCGAGCTCCAGCACCCCACCATCTCGGGCTCTACCAACGCCTGGTCCGCCCGCGAGGCCTGGATGCAGATGCCGCCGACATACGGCGGGCCCGAGCTCCGCGGCCCGCTCTGGGAGGCCGAGACCGCGCTCGCCCTGTTGCTCGCCGGGGTCGACATCTTCATGATGTCCCACCCGGCGGCGATCGGGGCGATGCGGGCCGCGTTCGACGTGCTCACGACCTGGCCGCTCGACGAGGTCGCGGAGGGCCGGGCCAACGACTGGGTCACCGCCCGGATCGGGGGTGAGGGCTGATGGCGAAGCGGTCGATCACCGAGACGAGCCCGATCGAGGTCTACCGGCTCCTCCCCCGCACGAACTGCGGCGAGTGCGGGGAGCCGAACTGCATGGCCTTCGCAACCCGGCTTGTCAACCGCGAACTGACCATCGACGCCTGCCCGCCGATTTTGCGCCCGGAGCACGCCGGCGACCGCGCGGACCTCGACGCCCTGCTCGCGCCGCCGGTCCGCGCCGTCCGGATCGGCCGGGGTGAACGTTCGGCAGTGCTCGGCGGGAAGTACATCGTCCAGCGGCACGAGTTCACCTACCACAACCCGACCTGCTGCGCCCTGTCCGTCGACGATAGCCTCTCCCGGGACCAGCTGGTCCAGCGGCTCAGGACCATCGGGGAGTTCTCCTACAACTACATCGGGCGGGACCTCCGGCTTGACGCGGTTGCGCTCCGCTCGGTCACGGGCGACCCCGGCCGGTTCCGGGCGGCGACGGAGACCATCGCGGAGACCTGCAAACTGCCGCTCGTCCTCTGTTCCCCTGACCCCGGGGTGCTGCGCGCTGGGGTCGAGGCGGTACCGGGCCTCCGGCCACTGCTCCACGCGGCGGACAGCACCAACTGGCGCGAGATGGCCACGCTCGCCCTCGACGCGGACTGCCCGCTCGTGGTCTCGGCTCCCGACGACCTCGCGGGCCTCCGGTCGCTGACGAAGACACTCCGGGCCTGGGGTCTCGAGGATCTCGTCCTGGACCCGGGGACCTTCCCTGGGGGCGGGCTCGCCCACACGGTCCGCAACTTCGCGCGGTGCCGCTACGCGGCCATCCGGGACGGCGACGAGCTCCTGGGATACCCCCTTCTCGGCGCCCCGATCGCGGCTTTTACAGGGGAGGAGCTCGACTCGACCCGGTGCGCGTTCGACGAGGCGCTGACCGCTTCGGTCCAGCTCTCGCGCTATGCCGACATCCTGATCCTGCAGGGACTGGAGGGCTGGTCCGTGCTCCCGACCCTCATCTGGCGGTTCAACCTGTACACGGACCCGCGAAAGCCGGTCGCGGTCGAGCCGGGCCTGCGCGAGTTCGGGAGCCCCGACCGGCAGAGCCCGGTCCTCGTGACGGCGAACTACGCGCTCACCTACTTCACGGTGGAGTCGGACATCAAGTCCGCCAACCTCTCGTGCTACCTGGTGGTGGAGGATACGGGCGGGCTCTCGGTCGAGAGCGCGGTCGCGGGCCGGTACTTCTCTGCTGCCGGGATCGCCGAGGCCCTGGCAGCGTCGGGGGTCGATGAACGCGTGGATCACCGGGTGCTCATCATCCCGGGGCTCGCGGCGCGGCTCTCGGGAGAGGCGGCCGAAGCGACCGGGTGGCGGGTTCTGGTCGGACCGAAGGACTCCTCGGGCCTCCCGGCGTACATCAAAGAGCGCTGGCCGCCGGGGCCGGCCTGAGTCCGGCTCATGGCCCCCTCCCCGCTCAGGCTGGTGATCCAGCCGTCTGGACGCGTCGTCGAGGCACACAAAGGAGACCGGCTGCTCGACGTCATCCGGGAGATGGGCCTTCTGTTGGAGGCCATCTGCGGCGGTGCCGGAGAGTGCGGCAAGTGCCGTGTGGTCGTCAGTCCGCCCAGTGCAGTCGAGGAGACGGGGACGCCCTCCAGAGTGGGACCGTCACCCGAGGAGCGGGCGCAGGGGTACGTCCTCGCCTGCCGGGTCCGCCTCGTTGGAGACTGCACGGTGACCGTCCCCATCGAGAGCCGGATCGTCGCGCCGAAGATCCTGGTACCGACTCTTATCGGCCGGGACGAGCTCGACCCGGCCGTCCGGGCGTTCCCGATCTCGGTCGACGGCGACCCATTCTCGGTCGGCATCTCGGTCCGGCTCGACGGATACCGCGGCCCGCGGCCCCTGATCGACCCGGACCTGCTCGAGCGGCTCCATGCCTCGAACGGTGAATGCTGGGGCATCGTCCACGAAGACGGTGGCGCCGCCCGGCTTCTCCGGGCGGTGCGGTCTCCCGGCTCGCTCTACGGTCTCGCCGTCGATCTCGGCACCACGACCGTGGTCGGCGCGCTCGTGGACCTCGCAACGGGCCGTGTCGCGGCGACGGGAGCCGCGCTCAACCGGCAGATCACCTGGGGCGAGGAGCTGCTGACCCGGTGCGCCTTCGGCCGTAAACCGGCCGGCAGGGAGATCCTGCGGCGGGCGGCGGCCGAGTCGATCGAGAAAGTTCTCCTGGCAGCGACGGCGGAGGCCGGTGTCGACCCTGCCGACGTGTTCGAGATCGTGCTGGCGGGCAACACCGTCATGACCTGGATCGCGGCCGGGCGCGACCCCGCACCGCTCGAGCTCGTGGACGCCCCCATCGACCGGAGATACATCCGGTTCGACGCGGACGAACTCGGGCTCCCGGTCCCGACCGGGACGCCGGTCACCTGCCTGCCCGCGATCAGCCGGTTCGTCGGCGGGGACGTGGTCGGGGACATGTTGACCGCCGGGATCTGCGCCTCGGACGAGATCTCGCTCCTCGTCGACCTCGGCACGAACGGCGAGATCGTGCTCGGGTGCGCCGAGTGGCGGGCCTGCACGTCCTGCGCCTCGGGCCCAGCCTTCGAGGGGGGCGGCTGCTCGTCGGGGATGCGGGCCATGGACGGGGCGATCGACCGGGTCTCGTTCGACCCGGCGACGGGCGCGATCGGCTGGAGCACGATCGGCGACGGCCGGCCCCGGGGGCTCTGCGGGTCCGGGATCATCGACGCGGCGTACGCGATGTACCG
>DAEF01000064.1 GCA_002495225.1 Methanoregulaceae archaeon UBA288
CGTCCTGCGGGGTGGTGACGATGACTGCACCCCGGAGGTTCGGCGCGAGCTGCGCGATGGTGAGCGCTTCATCGCCGGTACCGGGCGGAAGATCGACCACCAGGTAGTCGAGGGAGCCCCAGTTCACGTCGACCAGGAACTGCCGGATGACGCCCATCTTCACCGGCCCGCGCCAGATGACGGGGGCACTGGGTTCTGACAGCAGGAATCCCATCGACATGACCGACAGGTTGCCGGTCACGCGAACGGGTTCGATCGTCTGGTTCTGCACCCCGGGCCTCTGGTCATCGAGACCGAGCATCTTGGGGATGCTGGGGCCGTGAAAGTCGAGGTCGAGCAGGCCGACGCTCCGGCCGTGGTTGGCGAGGGCATACGCGAGGTTGACGGCTACCGTGGACTTGCCGACACCCCCCTTGCCGCTCAGTACGAGGATCACGTGCTTGACGTCGATCTCCGCCCGGGGCGGAAGCCCCGCCGCCTCCTGCCGGGGCTGCTGAGCTGCAGGCCCATCGGTCTGCGTCTCTGCCTGGGTCCCGCGCTGTTCCTGTTTCGTTAAAGTCATTTTTTAAACACCCTGTAAAATAATGTCGATGATTGAGTAAGTGTCAATGCACTGTCGTCCGAAATACATACTCGATCGGGCGACGGCACGGTCAGGCGAGCTCGCGAAGTGCGCAGAGACGGAACGCCCTGAGCGCTTCGCCGACGGTCCTCTCCCCGGTGAACGCGTAGGCCGGGATGCCCGCCGCCTGGAGAGCCCGCTCGGCATTTCCGCCAAGCTGGCCGGTGACCAGCACCTCCGCTCCGTACTCGGCGATAAACTGGACGACCCGCGGCCCGGCCCCGCCGGCGTTCCCGCAGAGCGCATTCGCGACCGAATGAACCTCCCCGGTCCCGGTCTCGACGAAGATGAAGAACGGCGCACGGGCAAACCGGGGCTCGACCGGCGCGTCGAGGCCGGGCGCCTGTGCGGTGATGCAGACCATCATGCGTGCTGTCCCCAGATGATCAGGCCGACTCGGTGATGGCGCCGGTCGGGCACTCGTCCGCGCAGGTGCCGCACTCGACACAGAGGTCGAGGTCGATCCGCGCGCACTCCCCGTCGAACGTGATGGCGCCGGCGGGACAGGCCTCGATGCAGGCGCCGCAACCGGTGCAGATGGTGGGGTCGATGACGTAGGTCATGGTTCGGAGTTATGAAAGCCTCAGTGCGATCCGCATCCCTCGCCCGACTCATTGTGGTGACAGGCGCTCTCTCCTCCCACGAGTTCGCCTGCGGCGAAGGCCCGTGCGGCATCGTCGAGGGGTCCCCTGACACCGATCACGACATCAATGCCATTCTCGCAGAAAAGTTCGATCGCCCGCGGGCCCATTCCTCCGGCGATCACAACCTTGATCTCCCGTTCGGCGAGATACCCGGGGAGGAAACCCGGCGTATGACCGGGACTGACGAGGTCGTCGAGCCGGTCGACAGTGCTGTTCTCGATGCTGTATATCGCGTACGCTTCGCAGTGACCGAAATGTTCGGAGACTGCATCACCTTCTTTTGCTATCGCTACCTTCATGGTATCACGCTCTGCGGAACCGTCCGCCACAAAATCCCTGCCCGCACCCCCGTGGCAGTCCGCAGCGACCGAGCCCGTAGGTTCCGGCGGGCTGCACGGCCCCTGGCGACTGCGCGTCCCGGTTGACGGGCTGCGCTGCCGCGGGGTTCCACCGGTTCTCCATCGGCGCGACCCTGCAGGGACCGCGCCCGCGCCCGCTGACGGCTCCGCGCCCGGACGGACCTGTGCCATCGAATCCTGGCATGATGTTCATCTCATCCGTCGGTCCACCGACGGATATTTACACATATGCGCCTAATTGTAAAAAGGTAGCTCTCACGGCAGGCAGGCCCCACCCTCTGCGGGGGACGGGAGCATCTTCTCCTCTGCCCGGCCGCCCGGACCCGGAGACTGTCAGATATGATATTACCCACGTTTATCGAGAAGAACCTTGCTCCCAGGCCGGTCCTGCACCGCTCGCGGGACGAGGCCGTCACCGTGGCGTCCCGGCCGAAGACGTCCTCCGGAACGCCCGCCCGTCCTTTTCGGACACAGCCTCCCGTCTCCCAGAGCAGGTGTCGGCCGAGCGCCCCGGGGTTTGAATCGCTGCGCCGGCGTGACGGGGAAGCCGATACCCACTGGAGGCTGGCAACCGATGCGTGATCGCTCTACCCCGCCGGCCCCGTCGATGGCGCTGCCCGACTGGAACGCTGTCTGGACTGCGATGAAGGAACGGCAGCTGGCCACTCCCGGATTCCTGCCGGGCGACGACTTTTTCGGAAAGGACGAGACCGTGGAGCGGTACCGACGAGCCGTCGCGGCCTCGTTCCACGGTGATGCAGAGCGACAGATCGCGTCGATGGCGATCCCCGGCGGCGCAGCGGTCCTCGATATCGGGGCGGGGCCCGGCACGCTCGCCGTTCCCCTTGCCCGCCGGGGTTGCCGCGTGACCGCGATCGAGCCCTCGGCGCCGATGCGCCAGGCGCTCAGCGAGTACGCTGACAGAGAAGGGGTGACGGTCAAGCTGATCGAGGAGCCGTGGGAGAGGACCGATCCGGCAGCCCTTGACGGCCCCTTCCACGCTGTTATCGCTTCGTACTCGCTGATGATGGTCGATCTCCGCGCCGCACTAGCGAAGATGCATGCGGTCTGCAGCGGCCGGGTCCACGTCTTCTGGCCCCCGACCCCGCCGGGGGGGCAGGTGATCGAGCGTGCGCTCTGGCCGGCGGTCCACGGAACCGAGTATCCTCTCGGGCCGATGGCCGACTGCATCTGGAACCTCCTGTATCAGATGGGGATCCTGGCGACACTCGAGGCGGAGTTCAGCCCGTTCGAGCACCGGTACCGGGACCTCGACGAGGCCACCGCCGAGTTCCGCGACCGGCTCAATTGCCCGTCGGAGCGGGAAGAGGTACTCCGCGACTCGCTCGGGCGGCTCCTTCCCCGCGGGCCGGACGGAGGATACCGGCTTGACCGGTCGGCCTGGAACGCTGCAATTCGCTGGGACGTCCGGAGCCAGCCGGTCGTCGACGGACCGGACGCCGGGGTACGCACTGCGGGAGCGGAAACCTTACTATGACCCCCGCACGTTGTTTTATCGAAATGAGGTTCCCATGAGCGATACTGCCCCAACGGAGCGGTGTTGCCCCCGCCGGGGGAGGCCGCGCGTCGCCCGGACGATCCGCGGCCAGGGCCCGCTCCGCTGTTTCGCCCCGCAGTGCAAACCGGTCGGCGAGATCGAGCCGGTCTCTCTTCTGCCGGCCGAGATCGAGGCCCTCCGGCTGGTCGACCTGGAAGGTCTCCAGCAGGAGGAGGCCGCGACCGTCCTCGGGATCTCGCGTAAGACCCTCTGGCGCGACCTCCACGAGGCACGGCACAAGGTGACGGACGCGCTGGTGAACGGGCGCATGATCGAGATGGCTGCCTGCTCGCGCGCGGAGGACGGAGAGTGTCCCCGCCAGAGTCGCGGGGTCTGCCCTCACGTTGCCGACAGGATCTGTCCGTATTCGGATGAACCGGAATCAACCGCCAGAAGCCCCGACGACCCTGACCTCGACCGGTAGGTATTTTCGCTCATATGTGCAACAATCGCCTATCAGGTTCCGATACGGGTGACCCCGCATGACAGAGAGGCGACAGCTATGGGTGAGGATGAAGGTGTGAGCTACAGAACCGTTGACAGCGCGGCGGGCGCTGCGAACATAAGCGACTCCCTTCGATCGACGGAGGTGCTGATCACGGTCGATGCGGTCTGCATGGAGTTCGATGGGAAGTGTGCACTCAACCGGGTCTCGTTTCAGATCGGTGAGGGCGAGATCCTGGGTGTCATCGGCCGGTCAGGCGCAGGCAAGACCGTGCTGATGCACCTGCTCCGCGGCGTGGACCAGCCGCCGACATCGGGGACGATCACGTACCACGTGGCCGTCTGTGCGGACTGCGGATACGTCGAGCTGCCGAGCCAGGCCGGCGAACCCTGTCCGAAGTGCCGGGGCACGCTTGCGCCCAAGGACGTCGACCTCTGGGGCACAGAGGACGAAGGCCTCCGCCGGCGGGTCATGGCACGGGCCGCGATGATGTTCCAGCGGACCTTCGCGCTCT
>DAEF01000252.1:0-1880 GCA_002495225.1 Methanoregulaceae archaeon UBA288
GGCCCGTCCGGCTCGGGCAAGTCGACGCTGGTGAAGCTCATGGTGGGGCTGTACACCCCCCTCCGCGGGGAGATCTACTACAACGGCCAGCCCTCGTCGCAGGTCCGGTACAACGCCGTCCGCCGGCAGATCGGCCTGGTCACGCAGGACCCCCTCCTCTTCTCGGGGACCATCCGTGAGAACCTCCTCTTCGTCAAGCAGGACGCGACCGACGAGGAGATGCTGGACGCGCTGCACCGGGCCGCGTGCGACGACCTCCTGCGGCGGTCGGCCCGGGGCATCGACTCGTACGTCGGCGAGGGCGGGCTGAAGCTCTCGGGCGGGGAGAAGCAGCGGATCTCGATCGCCCGGGCCCTCCTGCGCCGCCCCCGCCTGCTGATCTTCGACGAGGCCACCTCCGCGCTCGACTCGCTGACCGAGGAGGAGATCACGAACACCGTCCGGGACATCTCGACGAGCAGGGACCAGATCTCGATCCTTATCGCGCACCGCCTCTCCACGATTTTGCACGCGGACCTGATCCACGTGATGGAGAAGGGGACGATCGTCGAGACCGGGTCGCACGACGACCTGCTCGAGCAGAAGGGGCTGTACTACGCGATGTGGCGCCAGCAGATCGGCGAGCGCCGGAACCTCGTCCCTTCCGAGGACGAGGAGTCCGAAGATGAGGTGCCGGACCGGCTGGACGACGACTCGCCCTGAACCGTTCCGTGCCGCGTGCCGGGAGGCCCAGATCCGACATCGTCAAGGATATATCGCCCGCGGTCTCGTGTCGCGAAGCACCGTGCCGTCCTGTGGAGAGTCGCGGCGCAGTTGCTCCGCGGCACGACGGGGGGGCCCGACGGACCGGCCGGGGCCGACGCTGTTCGTCTCGTTCGCAGGCGAAGAGGGTGTTATGGGTCGGCCCGTCGCCTCGAGGCGGAGCGACGCCGCGGGACGGACGATGGTGAATGCCCCGGCCCGGCCTGTACCGGCCATCAGGCCGGTGAGGACAGTACGTATACGGAGGCCTGGACGACCGTTCCAGGCAACGGTGATCGCGGTGGTCGAGGCGGAATCAACAATACGACAATAAATGGCAACCATGGCCCCCTGTCCGATTTCAACGGCAACGGGAACATCGTCGTTGCCGACATCGTCCAGCTTCTCGCCCTCCCCGGATCGAAGCCGGGAGACCCTCGCACTTCATCCGCGTCGACTGCCCTGTCCTGCGGCATCCCCACATCCCGTACAGGGGGCAGGCGAACCCGTTCACTATATGCTCCCCGGTGCGATACGCTTGACCATGAACATCAGCATGGGACTCTTCGTCACGCTGATCGTGGTCCTCGCAATCGTGGCCGTCGTCGCGTTTCTCGCGAGCGGACTCCTCAATGTGCTCCCGTTCTAGGATCCGTCCCTCCATGCCCCCGGGGGTCGGGCGGCGGAGGGGCGCCGTGATTCCCGGATGACCGACGTGGCTACAGCGAAAGCTCGCCCTCGGTACCGCGACCCCCATACCATCTCCCGTCGTGGACGCAGAGGACACCGCAGTCGGAGATCCACCGCCGGAGTTCGTCCTGCAGGAACACTTCCAGCCCGTTCTCCCTGATGTACTCCAGGTTCTCGACCTCGCTCATGCCGTACCGCGCCCGGTACCTGTGGTCCTGGTGGCGCAACCGGTCGCAGGAAAAGTCGGCGCAGTCGAAGCAGAAACGGCCGGGGCGTCCCTCGCAGAGGCGCATCCGGCAGGTCGCGCAGTACGTCGGCAGGTCCGAGCCGCCGGCGTTGCAGCCGGGACAGCGCTTCTTCGGGCGCAGGTGGCCGCTGCAGACGCCGCAGTTCATCCCGCAGGGCGCGATGACGGATGCGTCGAACGGCGGGGCACTCATGGGTGATCG
>DAEF01000252.1:1888-7035 GCA_002495225.1 Methanoregulaceae archaeon UBA288
GGAACGCCCGCCGCACCCGGACCGAGTTCGCGTGGGCGTGGAGGCCCTCCGCGTCGGCGATCGTCTCGATCACGTCCCCGATCGCCTCGAGGCCTGTCCGGGAGATGACCTGCACGGTCGACGTCTTCGTGAAGTGGCCCACGTTCAGCCCCGAGTACGTCGCGGCGTATCCCGCCGTCGGCAGGACGTGGTTCGTCCCCGACGCGTAGTCCCCGGCGGCCACGGGCGCGTACGGCCCAACGAAGATGGAGCCCGCGTTTTGGACGGCCGAGAGGACCGGGAGCGGGTCCTCGACCATGATCGAGAGGTGCTCGGGGGCCACGCGGTCCATCGCGGCGACGGCCGCGTCGATGTCCGGGACCGCGATGTACCCGGAGCTGGCGAGCGCCTGCAGCATGATCTCCTTCCGGGGGGCGCCGGCGAGCTGCCGGCCCAGCTCCTCCCCGACCCTCTCGACGAGCGCTGAGTCGGTCGTGACCAGGACGCAGGCCGCGTCGGGATCGTGCTCGGCCTGGGCCAGGATGTCGCTCGCGACGAACGCCGGGTTCGCCGAGCGGTCCGCGATGATCCCGATCTCGGAGGGGCCGGCCGGGAAGTCGATCTCCGCGTGCTCCCGCAGCAGCATCTTCGCGGCCGTCACGTACGCGTTCCCCGGCCCGACGATCTTCCGGCACGGGCGGATGGTCTCGGTCCCGAGGGCCATCGCGGCGATGGCCTGGGCGCCGCCGACCCGGTAGACCTCCTCCACGCCCACGATGTCGAGGGCCACGAGCGTGAGCGGCAGGATCGGCGGGGGGGAGCAGGCGCAGAGCGAGGCCACGCCGGCGACCTTCGCGGGGACGGCGTTCATGAGCGCGGTCGACGGGTAGGCCGCCCGCCGCCCGGGGACGTAGAGGCCCGCGCGGTCGATGGGCGTGGTCTTGACGCCGAGGACGATGCCGGGCTCGACCTCCTCGAGCCAGAGGTCGCGCTCCTTCTGGCGCTCGTGGAACCGGGTGATCCGGGCCTCGGCCTCGACGACGGCCTCGACGAGCCGCTCGTCGACCTCGCCGTACGCGGCCTCGACCTCCTCCGGCGAGACCCGGACCGAGTCGATCCCCGGCTCGTACTTCTGCGCCATCCTGAGGAGGGCCGCGTCGCCCTCGCGGCGGACGAGGTCGATGATCTCCGATGCGGACACCTTCGCCTCGTCGAGGTTCGAACGCCGCTGCTTCACCCACGTCTCGACATCCAGCGCTTTCAGCATGCGGTCAACGTGTTTCGCGCCCGCTCTGATAAGCGTGTTTCCCGGTGGAGCGGAACCCGGGGAACCCGGGTTGCCCGTGATCCGAACGGCCGTGCGCACCGCATTCGGCCGGTGTCGGCCGGCGAACTATCCGGACATTTACCCGGCTCGCGACATGGACGGTGGCGGACACGGTCCTCCTCCCTGGAGGACGCCCTCTGCACGGGCTCCGATGGACGCATGAACCCGCAAGAGGACCAGCGGCGGCACATGGACATGGCGCCCCGGGGAGGGCCGGGAGCGAACCGAGCCCGTCCGACACAGGGATCAGTTCGATGCGTCTCCGCCTTCGGCGTCATCCCCGTGCAGCACGAGGTAGCTGTTGACGGCAAGGGAGTTCGGGACCGGTTCGTCGTCGAAGAGGCCCTTCGCGATCAGGTCCTCGAGGGTCTCGCGGTACTCCCTCTCCATCTCGGCCCGTTTCCGCTCCTCGTCGCCGGGAACCTTCGGGTCGTAGCCGTACATCGAGCAGAGTTCGGGCAGGTCGACGTGCTCGCCGTCCTCGTAGATCTTCGCGTGGTCGTCGCCCAACCGGTGGTAGGCGTAGAACTCGAGGTACTCCCGGCCGTCTTCCTCGCCGAAGACGTAGTAGAGCCGGCCGCTGCCGTAGGGCAGCGACCCCTTCCGCCCTTCGCGCACGTGCTCCCCGGGCAGGCGGGTCTCCGGGAAAGTGTGGAACCGGTGGTCGAACGTCTCCTCGAGAGCCCTGAGCGATCTTTTTTCGGGCGTCATGATCGGGTCGTCACCTCTCGCCTGACGGAGATGTTCGGCGCACGCAGTCTTGCCGATATCGACGAGTTCCCGGCATGCCCGCAGTCCGTCCGGCCTCCCCGTGTGCAGAGGCCGCCAGCGAACGGAGGGGTGTGCGATCACCTGACGGCGCCACGGCACCATCTATGAAAAAGGACCGTCCTCCCACCTTCTCCGAAGACGGTTCAGATCTCTTTCGCTATCGTGTAGATCATGTCGGGAGGAATGGTCTCCATGGTCTCGGTCCGGACGGTGCCGTACTTCCCCATGATCGACAGGAACCTGACCAGGTTCTCCTTGGACGGCAGGTCGAAGATCACGACGAAGTCGTAGCGCCCGATCATGTAGTAGAGGCCGACGATCGTTCCCCCGAGCGATTCCACGAGACTCTTCAGTTTTCCGTCCCGCTCCTCAAGGCTATCGAGCCTGTCGAACGCCTCGCTCTTCAGGTTCCCCAGCATGACATAGAGTGCCATGGTGGACCCCTTTCCCCCTGGTCATTAATAAGGATACTGGATCGCCCTGCTGCAGCGGTCGAGAGACATCTCCCATTCCTCCGGCCCGCCAGGTGAGATTTCGGTCTATGCAGGGCGCCCGGGCGCGGGTCGTCCCGCGAAGTTCCCCGGGCACGCAGCAAAGCGTAAACCGCCGGGAGGTGCACGTTGCAGCATGGATGCGCACGACCGTATCAGGGGATCGCTCGTCGGCCTGGCCGTCGGCGACGCGCTCGGCGCCCCCGTGGAGTTCAGGGCACCTGGCACGTTTTCTCGCGTCACCGACTTCCGCGCCGGCGGCTCGTTCGCCCTCGAGGCCGGCACCTGGACGGACGACACCTCGCTCGCCCTCTGCCTGGCCGAGAGCCTGGTCGAAAAGCGGGGTTTCGACCTGCGGGACCAGCTCGACCGCTAACGTGGCGTGGTATCGTTCCGGCCACCTGAGCGCGACCGGCCACTGTTTCGACATCGGCACCACGACGCGGGCCGCCCTGCAGAACTACGAACGGACGGGTGACCCCGAGAGCGGTCTCGCCTCGGAGCGCTCGGCCGGGAACGGCTCCCTGATGCGCGTGGCCCCTGTCCCCCTCGCGTACCACCGCGACCCCTGCCGGGCCGTCGAGCTCGCGGGCCGGAGCTCGGTGACGACCCACGCGCTGCCGGTCTGCGTCGACGCCTGCCGGTATTACGGCGGGCTTGTCGTCGGGGCGATGCAGGGCGTTTCGAAGGAGGAGCTCCTGGGCCCGCGCTTCGCCCCGGCCCCCTGCGTTTGGGACGGGCACCCGCTCCACCCCGAGATCGACGGGGTGGCGCAAGGCTCGTTCCGCGAGCGGGAGCCGCCGGCGATCCGCGCCGCCGGTGGCGCCGTCGGGTGCCTCGAGGCCGCGCTCTGGGCCTTCGCCCGCTCCTCGACCTTCGAGGAGGGCTGCCTCCTGGCTGTCAACCTGGGCGATGACGCGGACACGGTCGGCGCCGTCTACGGCGGGCTGGCCGGCGCGTACTACGGGATCGACGGGATCCCCGGGCGGTGGTGGGCGGAACTCGCGCAGGCAGACCTGATAGAAAAGTTCGCGGACGACCTCTTCGTTCTGAGCGGCGAACTGCCGGCGGCCTAGGGTGGAGCGGCCGGAATCGACGGGGCCTGCCGGCGCTTCCCGCGATCAGATGATCTCGATCGCGAGGAGCTCGGCGACCTCCTCGTCCTCGGCATCGTCGCTCGCAGTCCGATGACAGACGGGATCGGCCCTCCTCGCCGGCCTCTCCCGGAGCCAGCGCCGCACGCGCTCGAACCACCCCATCGTCCTCCTCCGGATACAGTGATCGGCCAGCACCGGTGATATGTGTTGTCCCCGCTCTCCTCCTCTGCGCGACGGTCCGTTCGGGATCGCGGCTCCTAGCTTTCGACGGACGGTCCGGTCTGCCGGGCCAAAACGACACGGCTAAGGCCGTTCCCGCCGACGAACTCATCGTCCGGCCCGACACCCCGGGATGCCCCCCGTTCCCGGGCAAGCGCCCGACGACACCCGAGGACAGTACCCATGCAGAAGATCTCGATCTCCCTTCCCGAAGACGCCGTGGCCGCCGTAGACACGGCCTCGGCGACGGCCGGCCTCTCCCGGGCCGCGTGGCTGCGGCAGGCATGCTACCGTGCGATCGCGGGCGAGGCCCCTGATCGCGACGGCCGCACCCTTCTCACCCCTGCCGAGCGCTCCCGCATGGAGGAGGCGCTCCAGACCGTCGAAGAGACCCTGTCGAACGTCACGACCGAGCGCGACGCCTTTGCCGCCCGGGTGATGGAGCTCGAGGCCCTGACCCGGACGGCCGCGGCCGAAGTGGCCGCCGCCCATGCCGAGCGCGACCGGCTGGCCGCAGAGCAGGACCGTGTCGAGGACGAGCGGACGCGGGCAAAGACCCGCGCGAGCGCCGCCGCGGCCGAGCGCGACCAGGCCTGGCGGGACCTCGCCGACGCCCTCGCCCGCGCGACCGCCGCGGAGACCCGTGCCGCCGTCCTCGAGGGGGTCGGCGCAGAGCGGGAGGAGCGGATCGCGGACCTCCGCAGGGCGCTCTCGACGCTCGAGGAGCAGCTCGGGGCCGTGACCGCGATCGTCCACCGGGCGGTCCCCGGGCGGCAGGAACCCCACCCGCGCGATAGCGGCGGTTAGCACTCCCGGGGCCGGGGCACCGAACGGGCCCCGGACAGGTCGACCTGGGGATCGATCTTTTGCCGTGTGAGATCTATGGTGGTATCAGAAGACAATACCGGGTCGACCTTCACTTCGTTCGGACGTCCCTGTCCGCGCCGGCGAGTGTGACGATGGACCATCGAATGACGGGCCAGTCCGCCGGCGGCCTTAACGGTGGATCCGGCCGGCCATCTCCTGCGCGGCCTCCTCGGAGAACTCGAACGAGGGTGGATTCGGGTTCGATGCCGCTCTCGAGGGGGTGGTCCAAATCCCCGGCGATGACGCGGGTCGTGCCAGGGCCCCCGGCGGACAGGAACAGCGGGACGCCCGGCGATCCGACGGTTTCGTCGTGCCGGGGTTGGGCCGCACAGGATGACGAATCCGCGGCTGGAGAAAGATCCGAATTGAAAAAGGGTATAGTGGCAAACTAGCCAC
>DAEF01000172.1 GCA_002495225.1 Methanoregulaceae archaeon UBA288
GGGTGGTCGAGACCATCGGGTCGCCCGGGACCAGGAAGACGGCCGTCCCGGACTGAGCCGCCTCGAGCACCGCCTCGGGCTCGTTCTCGACCCCCTCGCGCCCGAGCACCGTGACCGGGCGCCCCCAGGCCGCCTCCATGGCCTCGACGGTCGTGCCGCCAAGGCGGGAGGTGTAGCCCTCGAGGAAGACCCGGTCCGCCTCTTTGATCGCGCGCCGACCGCGGAGCGAGACGTCCTCGAGGTCCCAGAGGCCGAGCCCGACGAACCAGAGCACTTCAGATTGCCCCCTGCGGTGAAAGAGACATATGCGCCGAAGCTGTCGTGTCCGGCCGTGATAAGCGCTTCGGCTCTTTCTCAGCCGGCGAGGAAGTGGATGACCGCGCCGATCCCGATCCCGAGCGCGACCGTGTAGACCGTGATCAGGGCCGCGATCCGCGTGCCGATCTCGCGCCGGAGGACGGCGATCGTCGAGATGCACGGGACGAAGAGGGTCGAGACGATCGCGAAGATGTAGAGCTGGAGATCCGACATGACCGCGTTGAGGTCTGCCGTCCCCGCCAGCACGACCAGGGTCTCGAAGGCCATCTCCTTCCTGAGGATCCCGAAGAGGAGCGCGGTCGAGGCGTAGGCCGGCAGACCGAGCAACCCCTCCGAGATCGGGGCGAAGGCGACCTCGAAGGCCGCGATAACACCGTAGTACCCGAGCAGGCCGAGGACCACGCTGCTGATGAGCAACAGGGGCATCGCGATGTACAGGAACTCCTTGATCCGGAGCCATGCCTTGACCACGACCAGCCTGGGCTGGGGCCGGCGGAGGGGGGCCATCTCGAGGACCATGCCGAGCTGCGGTCCCGGCGTGACGCGGCTCAGGACGAGCCCCGTCAGCACGATCAGCGTGAGCACGATCAGGTAGATCGAGAAGGCGGCCGCGAGCGAGATGAACGAGGCGACAATTCCCGAGATCACGACTGTCCTGGCCGAGCACGGGACCATCGTGATCAGGAACGCGGCAATGACCCGCTCGCGGCGCGTCGCGAGGAGGCGCATCCCCATGACCGCGGGGACGTTGCAGCCGAACCCGAGCACCAGCGGGATGATGGCCTCGCCGTGGAGGCCCATCCGGTGCATGGTCCGGTCCGCGAGGAAGGCCGCCCGCGACATGTAGCCCGAGTCCTCGAGGAGGGCGAGGAGGACGTAGAACGTGAAGATGTACGGGAAGGCGATCCCGAGGCCCGACTGGAGGGCGAGGCCGACCGAGCGGAGGACCTCTTCGAGGAGCGGGTGGAGGCCGAGAGCCGCGATCGGCTCGAGCAGGAACACCTCGAAGGCCCGCACGATGTACTCCTCGAGGACGCCGCCCACGAGGAAGACCGCGAGCAGCATCGCGCCGAGGACCCCGACCAGGATCGGGACGCCGGGCACGGTCCGGGTGAGGAGCCGGTCGATGCCGGCCCCGCCGCCGTCGGCCGGCGCGACGACCTCGTCCGCGATCGCCCGGGCGTGGTTGTGCCGGTTGGTCGCGATGATCTGGCCGGCCGACATCCGGTGCCGGTGCCCGATCTCCTCGCCGACGGCCCCGGCCGTCTCGAGGAGCTCGGGGTCGTCGCCGATCCCCTGGAGGGCCTGGGCGGCCGTGCGCCGGTCGACACCGAAGGTCCGGGTGAGCGAGTGGATCGCGGCCTCGACGTGGTGGTCGTACGGGACCTCGACCGTGCTCGCCCGGGCCTCGAGCACGGCCGAGGGCAGGATCCGGTCGATCCCCTGGCCCGTCGCGGCCGAGGTCGCGAGCACGGGGATCCCGAGCAGCGCCCCGAGCCGCTCCGTGTCGACCAGGGCCCCGCGGCGCTCGGCCTCGTCGATCATGTTCACGACCGCGATCATGGGACGGCCGTACTCGGCGACCTGGAGGAGGAGGTAGAGGTTCCGCTCGAGCCGGGTCGCGTCCAGCACGGCGACCACCGCCGCGACCGCGTCGTCCCCGATCACGCGCCGGACGAGCGCGTCGGTCTCGGCCCCGTCCTCGAGCGAGTAGACGCCGGGCAGGTCCAGGACCTCGATCCGCTCGCGCTGGAAGCACGAGGCGCCCGAGAGGAGGTCCACGGACGAACCGGGATAGTTGCCGATCTCGACCCCGACCCCGGTCAGCTGGTTGAAGATGAGGGACTTGCCCACGCCGGGGTTGCCGACCAGCGCGACCTTCAGGGGCATGGGGCCGCGAGCACGGTGGCCGCGCACTCGGGCGAGAGCCCGATCTCGCAGCCCTTGACCTCGATCACCACGGCCCGGTTCGAGAGCCGGCGCCGGACCACGACCTCCTCGCCCGGCACGACTCCCATGTCCATGAGCCGCCTGTACCGCCCGCAGGGGCGGACGAACGTGATGCAGACCCGCGCGCCCTCGTCGTAGTCGAGCAGGGGCCGGCCACTGCATCCGCCTGCACCCCCGCGCGACCGGGTGCACGGGGCCGCCGGGCAGCGCAGGTGATCCGCGAGCCGATCGATCGCTTCGTCCGAGACCCCGTGCTCGAGCGTGCAGGCCTCGCGGTCGGCCGCATCGCGCGCCATGCCGAGCTGTTCGAAGAAGCAGGCGAGGGTCCGGTGGCGGCGCGCAATCGTCCGCGCGATCCGGCGCCCCTCGCGGCTCAGGCGGAACCGCCCGCCGGCCCCCCGCTCGAGCCGCCCGTGGGCCTCGGCCGCCGCTACGGCCCCGGCGAAGGCGGCCCCGTCGAGCCCGAGGCGTGCGGCCAGCGCGTCCTCGTCGGAAGCGGGCTCCACGAGGAGGGCCTCGAGCAGGTCCTCCTCGTGGTCCTGGTGCGCCGCGGTCATCCACATGCTGTTCTCCTGCCGGACGGTTATGGCTTGCGCAGACCATCGCATAGACTGATATGGAGGCAGGACATCGTACACTCTGGAGTGAAACCGGTGGAGTGCACGAACCGCCAGGTGGCCGAGACCCTCCGGCTGATCGGGCAGCTCCTGGAGATCCGGGGCGACAACCCGTACCGGGTCCGCGCGTTCATGAACGGCGCAGACGCGGTCGACCGGCTGGCCCGGCGCGTGGCCGACCTCTCGAAGGACGAGGTGGTCGCGCTCGGCGGCGTGGGCGAGCGCCTGGCGGCCGTGGTGCATGAGGTCTGCGAGACGGGCACGAGTGCCGAGCTCGAGGCCCTCCGGGCCGAGCTGCCGTCCTCGCTCCTGGAACTCCTCAGGATCGAAGGGGTCGGGCCCAAGACGGTGGGCCGGCTCTGGCGCGAGCTCGGGGTCACGTCCGTGCCCGAGCTCCTCGCGGCGATCGAGAAGGGGCGGGTCCGGCGGCTGAAGGGTTTCGGCGCGAAGAGCGAGGCCGAGCTCCGCCGCGGGGCCGAGCGCTTTGCCGCGACCGTGCAGCGCATGAACCGCTCGACGGCCGAGAGCCTGATCGCAGGGCTGGCCGGGGTCCTCGCGCCGGGGCAGTACGTGGTCGCCGGGTCGTTCCGCCGGGGAACGGCGACGGTCGGTGACCTTGATATCGTCTGCTGCGAGAGCCCCGCGGACCTGAATTCGCGCCTCCGCCTGGTGGCGGACGAGGTGATCGAGGCGGGGGAGCGCCGGACCTCGATCCGGTACCGGGGCGAGCGGGTCGACATCCGCTACACGACGCCCGATGCGCTGGGCCCCATGCTCCTCTACCTCACCGGGTCGAAAGCGTTCAACATCAAGCTCCGCGATCGGGCCCTGCTCGAGGGGCTCCGGATCAACGAGTACGGAATCGAGGACCGGGCCCGGGCGGCCCTCCGGACCTTCCCGACCGAGGCGGCCATGTTCGAGGCGCTCGATCTCCCGTACATTCCGCCCGAGCTCCGCGAGGACGCGGGCGAGATCGAGGCGGCCGAGCACGACCGGCTCCCCGAGCTCGTCACCGCCGACGACCTGCGCGGGGACCTGCACGTCCACTCGAACTGGTCCGACGGGACGCTCACCCTCGCCGAGCTCGCGGCCGAGGGGGAGCGGCGCGGGTACGAGTACCTGATCGTCTCGGACCACTCGGCCACCCTCAAGGTCGCGCACGGCCTCTCCGAGCGGGATCTCGCCGAGCAGCGGCACACGATCGAGGTGATCAACCGCGACTCCGAATGCCGTCTTGTCGCCGGAATCGAGGTCGACATCCTCTCGGACGGCACGCTCGGCCTGCCCGACCGGGCGCTCGCCGACCTCGAGCTCGTGATCGCGAGCCTCCACAGCGGGCTCCGGCAGGACCAGGACCAGGTGACCCGGCGCGTGATCGCGGCCTGCGAGAACGAGCACGTGGACATCATCGGCCACCCGACGGGCCGGCTGATCGGCCGGCGCGAGCCGGCGGCCGTGGACCTCGCGCGTCTGATCGGGGCCGCGGCCGAGCACGGCACCGCGCTCGAGATCAACGCCTCGCCGTTCCGGCTCGACCTCGCGGATACGGCCGTCCGGGCCGCGCGCGACCGCGGCGTCCGCCTCTCCGTCGGCACGGACGCGCACCGCCCCGGCGAGCTCGACAACCTCCGCCACGGGCTCGTGACCGCGCGGCGGGGCTGGTGCACGGCCGCCGACCTGCTGAACACGCTGCCCCTCGACCGGCTCCTGGAGTGGGCGGCATGACGGTCCGCTGGCTGTACGAGCGGCACCTGGCCCGCCAGCTCGCCGAGCTGCCCGGCCACATCTGCGTCCTGCTCTCGGACCGCGACCTCGCGGCCGCTCCCGGGAAGCTTCGCGAGTGCGTCGATTGGTGCCGCGAGCTCGGTATCGGCGGGGTGATCTTCCACATCTCGACTGCGGACCCGGACGGGCTCGCAGCGTACCTGCCCGAGATCCGCCGCATCGCCGATCGGGCCCACCTGACCCTCCACTGCGGCGAGACGACCGAGCATGCGGGAGAGGGGATGGAGGTGACGGTCGCGATCGGGAAGAGCGGACGCGAGGAGATCGCCGGCTGCATCCGGCGGATGGCCGAGGACGGTCTCGACCCGGGCCTCGTCGACGAGCACACGTTCGAGGACTACCTCACCTTTCCGTACGCCCCCGACCTCGTCATCAAGACCGGCGGCGACCACCTGACCGACTTTTTGATCTGGCAGTCGGTCTACAGCGAGCTCTTCTTCTCGGACGTGAACTGGCCGCTCTTCCGGCGGCTCGACCTCCTCCGGGCGCTTCGCGACTACCAGTCCCGGGCGCGCCGCTTCGGACGGTAAAAAGAGGTCAGACCAGGACCGATAGCGCGACGATCCCGGCCGGCTCGGTGGTCCTGCCGCTCTTGAGCAGGACGCCGTCCTGCTCGACGCGGACCTCGAGGAGGTCCGTGGTCTGGTCGAGCTTCTGGATGTTGGCCGTGACCATCGTGACCGGGCCGGTGATCGTGCGCGCCTGGGTCCCGCTCCCGACGACCGGCGTCTCGGTGTAGGTGTCGGCCTGCTGCCCGATCGTCCCGGACCACCCGCCGGCCGACGAGACCACGACCCGGATGCCGGCCGCCCCCGTCTCCGCAACCGCGCCGGCTGGAGGCGTCGCGGGTGCCACGGTCGTCTCGGGTGCCGGGGTCGCGCCCCCGGGGAGAACGCCGAGCCCCGGGATCAGTGACGATGCCGCCGGCTCTGCCGTCACCGCGGCAGGCGTCGTGACGGGCGTGTCCACGACGATCGCGGGTGTCCCGGCCGTCGGCCGGACCGGGGTCGCCACCGTGTGGATCGGCATGCCCGTGTGCCGGTTCACCTGGTCGGGTCCGGCCCCGTCTTCGTTGCCGCCTCCGGGCGGGAAGATGGCGAAGACGATCAGCGTCAGAAGGATAACGCCCGCGATCGCGAGGATCCACGAGGGCCTGATCGACCTCCCGAGCGAGGCCGGGTCGATGAGCGGGCCGCGGGGCTTTGCCACCCGCCGCCGCCCCTTGCGCTGCCGGGCCGCGTTCTCGTCGTAGTCCCGCGGCACGATGATCGGGCCCTCCTCGGCTTTCGCCTCGCGCGACGGCGGGGCCGGCCGGACGGGCGTCACGGGAGGCTCGAGCCAGGCGATGATCGGGTCCTCCCTGGGGGGAGCCTCGGGCGCGGCGACGGCCGCGACGGGTGGCGGGGCGGGGGCGGACGGCTCGGAGGGCGGTTCCCCATCCTCCCGGGGCGCGGGGCCCGGCCACTCGTCGCGCACCCCGGCGCGCTCCGCGGGGCCGGGCTGGTTCTCAATCGCCCACGCCTCCTTGGGGGGGACCATCCGCAGGAGCGCCGCCTCGGCCCTCGAGCGGGAGTTCGAGAGTGGCTCCTCCGGCGCGCCGGCCGCCTCCGGAACCCCCTCGTCGGGTATCCCGATCCCCGGTATCCCGACGTCCGGGAATGCCGGGTGCTCCGGCGCGGGCGGCTCGCCCGCGGGAGACGCGACCGTCGCCGGCGGCAGGGGGACGGGCTCGCCCGACTCGCGGGCACGGCGCTGCCGGAGCTCGGTCAGCGGGAGCTGGATCCGTTCGCGCCGGCGGTCGGGCCACGCCGAGATGGGGCGGCGGAGACGGTCCGCCGCGGGTTCCGCGAGCGGCGACTGCGGTCCGGGCCCGGGCCTGTCCGCAGCCCCGCCCCGCTGGAGCGGCGCCCCGCAGCGGGAGCAGAACCGGTCGCTCGGGTCGTCGATTCCAGCGCCGCACTGATGGCAGAACATATTCCTGTACTACTATACTGCGCTATCCCCGTAATAACCGTGCCGAATCCGGGCCGTCTCAGGCGGACTCGATCCGCTGCCGGTAGACCCGGACCGCCCGGAGCAGATCGATCCGGCGGAACTGCGGCCAGTACGGTGCGCAGAAGTAGACCGCGCACTCGTTGCCGTTCGCCTGCCAGGGAAGGAAGTTCGAGGTCCGGCACTCGTTCCCGGTCCGGATGATCAGGTCGACCGGGGGGAGGTCGTCCGCCTCTGCCAGGCTCTCCTCGACGAGCGCGGGCGTGATCTCGTCGGGCCGGATGCGCCCGGCCGCGGCGTCCGCGACGATCCGGCGGGCCGCGCTGACGATCTCGTTGCGCCCGCCGTAGGCGAGCGCGATGTTGAGGTGGAACCGCGTGTACTGGCTCGTCGTGGCCTCGGCCTTCTCGACCGCCTCGAGCAGGTCCGGCGGCAGCAGCGAGCGGTCGCCGACCATCCGGACCCGGATCCCGTAGCGGTGGACCCGCTCGTCCGCCACGGTCGCCAGGAACTTCTCGCGAAAGAGGCCGAAGAGCTCCCCGAGCTCCTCGGGGTCGCGGTTGAAGTTCTCGGTCGAGAAGGCGTAGAGGGTGATGTGCTCGACCCCGAGGTCGCAGGCCCAGCCGAGGAGGCGCTCGGTGGTGTCCGCGCCGGCCCGGTGGCCGACCCCGGTGTCGGCGCCCCGCTCCCGGGCGTACCGCCGGTTCCCGTCCTGGATGATGGCGATGTGCCGGGGGATGGCCGTGCACTGGAGCGCGAGGATTCGCTCGTACACGGGCTCCAGGAACGAACGGAGCCTCACAGCGGGATCACCTCCACCAGCATGCCCCGGTTCGGGTAGCGCTCGACGATCGCCTTCTCGCCCTCGATCGCGGTTCGCGCGGCGGCCAGGCGCTCCCAGCCGAGCTCGACCGCGCCGTCGACGACGGCGTACTCGCCGTCCCCGAGTTCGAGCGCGGCGACGGCCCCCCCGATGTCGTCGGAAGAGAGGCGGCCGTAGACCACGGTCCCGTCGCCGGTCACCTCGTCGAACGGCCGGGCCGTGTTGACGGCGATCCGGATCATCCGCTCGCGGAGCTGGACCGCGTCCTTGAACGAGGACGAGCAGTACCGGACCTTCTCGTGGCCGAGGAGGGGGCGGGCCCATTCGCGGGCGCCCACGACCGCGTTGCCGTGCTGCTCGGCGAGCTCGAGCCCGCGGGCCCGCATCGCGTCGGCGGAGCTCTCGCCCCACTCGAGCTCGTTGACGTTCAGGAAGTCCACGAGCGGCAGCAGGGGCAAAAGCCCCTCGAGCCCGGGCAGGGACGGGACCTCGACCCCGATCGCGAACCCGTGCGCGCGGGCGCGGCGGATCGCGTCGGGGTACGGCGTCTCGAGGATGCGGTGCCAGTCGTCGTGCGGCGGGTGGAGCCTGAGCTCGTCCACGAGCCCCACGAGGGGGCGGAGCTCGTCGTCGGTCGGGGCCCGGCCCGTGTAGAGGTGGACATGGTGCCCCGGCCCGAAGGCCGCCCTGAGGAGCCGGCAGTAGTGCACGACCCGGTCGAGCGCGACGAGGGGGTCGCCGCCGGTCACCCCGGTGCCGAGCGCGGACATGGCCCGGGCCTCGGCCAGCAGGTCGTCGTCGTCGACGACCTCGCGGTCGTTCGCCCAGACCCGGTCGGCCCCCTTCCGTTCGGCCGAGAGCGGGCAGTACCAGCAGCCCCGGTCGCATCGGCCCGTCACGAAGAGGACGAGCTTGGCTCCCTCGCGGCAGAGCGTGCACCCGGGCGCGACGTACCGGTTGTCGGCGTCCTCCATTGCCTGAAAGGATCGACGGCGGAGATTATCAGGATATGCGTGCCGTACCGGCAGCGTAATGCCGGATCGTTGCGAACCCTTCACGCTGCATGGCTGCCGCAGACCAGGGACGCCGGCCCCGCCGGCTCGTGCTCTCGGGCGACGACGAGCCCCGGCTCTCGCCCACGGCCCTGATCTTCCTCGTGGTCTTCGCGGCCGTGCTCGCGGTCGCCATCGGCGGGGCCCTGCTCTTTCTCCAGGTCTTCGCCGGGCACGGCCCGCCCCTCGAGATCGAGGTCGGGTACGACGGGTCGACCCTCCGGCTCCACCACGCGGGCGGCGTCGAGCTGGCGCCGGGCGACTACCGCATCCTGGTCGACGGAGAGGACCGGACCCGCGACGTTCGCCTCGAGAGCGGGAGCGGGAACTTCTCGGCCGGGCGGACCCTCGTCCTGGCCGCGCCGGCCCCCGTCCAGGGGGTCGTGGTCCGGTACGAGGGGGACGCGGGCGCCCGCGTCGCGATCGCCCGGGCCTACGCCGAGCAGTTCGTGCCGACCGGCCGGAGCGACCCCTGGGCCATGCCGTTCCCGCCCGGGCCCACCGCGACCCCCCGGGCGCCAGCCGTCCCGCCGAGGGAATACGCCTTTCCCCCGGCGCCGGCCCCGCTCTCGCTCGCCGAAGAGCCCCGCCCGGGCATCGTCTACGTGGCCGCGGCCGACTCCTTCCCGATCCCGCCGGGCACGGTCCTCCGCTGCGACGGCGCCGGCGACGACGTCGAGATCAACGACGCCCTCCGCCAGGCCGGGACGGTCGTGCTGCTCGAGGGGACGTTCCACCTCTCCCGCCGGCTCACGCTCCCGGGCCGCACGGCCATGATGGGCCAGGGGAAGGGCCGGACCGTGCTCGAGTTCGAGAACGCGGCCGATCCCTACCAGCCAGTCGAAGTCGCGAGCCCGTACGTGACGATCCGCGACCTCCGGCTCCAGGGGCAGGGCTTCGTCCGGATCTCGGCGAGCCACGTCCGCGTCCGGGACGTGATCGCCACGAGCCGGACGAGCGACGGCCGGCGGCTCCCGTCGGGCGGGAACGGGATGTTCTTCGTCTGGGCCGACCGCGCCGACGTCGAGGACGTCGAGTTCTATGCCTGCACGGCCTACGACTGCTCGACCCACGGGTTCAACATGAACCAGGACTTCTCGGACCGGGTGCCGCGCACGGTCCGCGCGACCCGCTTTATCAACTGCTACGCGGCCCTCTGCGGGCACGGGGTGGCCGGCGGGTCGCGCTCCCCCTGGATCACGGGCTTCGACCTCCAGGAGAGCCAGGACCTCGTGGACTGCCGCGTCGTCAACTGCATCGCCGAGTCGAACTGGGAGTCCGGGTTCCACTTCGAGCCGGGCGCCCGGATCGACGCCTCGGGCCGCGAGATCGGGCCGCGGACGCGGTGCGAGGGGCTCGTGCTCGAGGGCTGCATCTCGAAGAACAACGGCTGGCGGAACACGGACGCGGGGCGGTTCTTCATGTCGGGGTTCTACGTCCACCGGAACGCGAACCTCACGGACTGCACCTCGGTCAACAACCGGAACGCCGGGTTCTACGTCCAGGGCGGCGAGAAGATCCGCTTCGACGGCTGCTCGGACCGGAACTCGACCTACGGCTGGATGATCGTCAAGTCCAGCCGCGACGTCACCCTCGCGAAGTGCCGCTCCGACCAGGCCCGCGTCTGGGCCCTCTGGGCGGCGTACGCGAGCCGCCTCTCGGTCACGGACTTCACCCAGTCCGGCGCGGGGAGCGCCCGCGGCACGCAGTCGATGCTCGGGTGGTACAAGGACGACGCCCGGTACAGCCGGGCGGTCACGGACTCCTCGTTCGAGATCGCGGCCTCGGGCCCGGAGGGCACGACCCCGATCACGCGCCAGGGGACGGGCAACCGCTACGAGATCACGGCCCTCCCGGCGTAGACGGCGCGCGCCCGCTGCCCGGTTGCCGTCCACTCCGGCGGAAGCTGGAAAAACCCCGGTGGGGCGTGCTCTGCCGGTTCCGGCGGATTTCCGGAGCACTGCGGCGAGTATGGCTTCTGCCCTGCCGGTGCATCCTCCAGAACCTTTACGTGGCCTCCCTGATCAGTACTTAATAGAGTATGATTATCGAGGGTCGGATTGGTTTCACATCGGACGCGCCCGGACAGAACCGGGCCGTCTTCATCTCCCGCGCCGTGTACCCGGGGGTATCTGCGTGACCTGGGCCGGCCCATCACTGCAGGGCGAGGTCACCGGGCTCGCGGCCGAAGCGCGACCGCCGAAGCCCCTTGCGGAGCGGGCGAGCGGCGTCCTCTGCCATGTCACGTCGCTCCCCTCGCCGATCGGCTGCGGCGATCTCGGACCGTTCGCATACCGGTTCGCGGACTTTCTGGCCGAGGGCGGGCAGGCGTACTGGCAGGTGCTGCCGCTGAGCCCGACCGAGCCCGAGTTCGGGAACTCGCCGTACTCGAGCACGTCGGCGTTTGCCGGGCACACGCTGCTGATCAGCCCCGAGCTGCTCGTCGACGACGGCTACCTCGAGGAGGACGAGCTCAGGCCGCTCCCGGCCTTCCCCGAGGGCCGGGTCGACTTCCCGGCCGCGCGGGCGTACCGGGCCCCGCTCCTCGACCGGGCCGCACGACGCCTGCTCGAAGCCCCGCCGGCCGACTTCGCGGCCTTCGCCGAGCGCGAGGCGTACTGGCTCGACGACTACTGCCTCTTCGTTGCCTGCGAGGAGCAGAACGGCGGCGCGGCCTGGACCGACTGGCCAGAGGAGCTCCGGGGCCGGCTGCCCGACGCGCTCGACCGCGCCCGCGAAGAGCTCCGGGACCGCTACGAGATCGAACGCGCGCTCCAGTACCTCTTCCTCGACCAGTGGCAGCGCCTGCGGGCGTACTGCACCGAGCAGGGGGTCCGGCTGATCGGCGACCTGCCGATCTACGTCACGCACGACTCGGCCGACGTCTGGTCCCACCCAGAGCTCTTCAAGCTCGGCGGGGACCGCCTCCCCTCGGTGGTCGCGGGGGCGCCGCCCGACGAGTTCTCGACCACGGGGCAGCGCTGGGGCAACCCGGTCTACCGCTGGGCCGCCCACCGCCACGACGGCTACGCCTGGTGGACCGAGCGGTTCGGTCACCTGGGAAGGCTCTACGACGTGATCCGCGTCGACCACTTCTGCGGGTTCGCCTCGTACTGGGAGATCCCGGCCGACCAGCCGGACCCGCGGTACGGCAGCTGGCACCCCGGCCCGGGCGAGGAGCTCTTCTCCCGGGTCTACGACGCCCACCCGGACCTCGCCCTCTTCGCCGAGGACCTCGGTCCGATGACGGCCGCGGCCACGCCCATGCTCGAGGTCTTCGAGATCCCAAGCATGCGGGTCCTCCTCCTCGGGCTCGGGCCGGACATGGTCTCGAGCCGGCACATTCCGCACCACCACGACCGGCCGACCGTGCTCTACCTCGGCACGCACGACAACGCCACGGCCCGGGGCTGGGTCGAGACCGCCACCGACGAGGAGCGGGCCCGGCTCGCCCGGTACCTCGGGCACGCACCCGAGCCCGAGACCGTGGCCGACGACCTGGTCCGGCTCTGCATGCAGTCGGTCCCGGCCACGCTCGTGCTCCAGCTCCAGGACCTCCTGGGCCTCGGCTCGGAGGCCCGCATGAACCTGCCGGGCACCCCGTTCGGCAACTGGGAGTGGCGGTGCACGCCCGACGACCTCTCGCCCGAACTCGCGGCGCGGCTCGGGGACCTCTCGGCGACCTACGGCCGGCACGCCCCGGCGCGCCCGAACCCGGCGCTCGCGGGCCACGGCTTCGCCAGGACGTGACCGCGATGCACCCGTCCTCCCGCCTTCCCCCGATCCCCGCCCGCCTCGCGGGGCTTGCCGGCCTCGCCTACAACCTCTGGTGGTCCTGGGACGCCGAGGCCCGCGCCCTCTTCCGCGAGCTCTCGCCCGGGCTCTGGGCGGCCTGCGGCGAGAACCCGGTCGGGCTCCTTCCGCGCCCTGCCGGCCGGCACGCTCGAAGCGGCCGCGGCCGACCCCGCGTACACGGCCCGCCACGACCTGGTGATGCACCGGTTCGAGCGGTACCTGCACGGCCGGCAGGGCTGGTTCGAGGAGGCCCACGGTACGGGCCCGACGGTCGCGTACTTCTCGGCCGAGTTCGGCCTCCACCAGGCGCTCCCGCTCTATGCGGGCGGTCTCGGCTTCCTCGCCGGCGACCACCTCAAGGAGTGCTCGGACCTCCACGTCCCGCTGGTCGGGGTCGGGCTGCTCTACGGCGAGGGCTACCTCTCCCAGCGCCTCGGCGCCGACGGCGGCCAGGACGACACGCCCGACCCCCTCGATCGCGAGTCCGCGCCGATCGCGCCCGTCACCGGGCCCGACGGCGAGCCCCTCGAGGTCGCGGTCGAGCTGGAGGGCTCGGTCTGCACGGTCCGGGCCTGGCGCGCGGCGGTCGGCCGGGTGCCGCTCTACCTGCTCGACACGGACCACCCCGCGAACCCGCCCGCGTTCCGGGCAGTCACGCGCCGCCTCTACGCGGGCGACTGCGCGCTCCGGCTCCGGCAGGAGGTCGTGCTCGGGGTCGGGGGCTGGCGGATGCTCCAGGCCCTCGGGCTCGGGAACGCCGCGGTCCACCTGAACGAGGGGCACCCGGCCTTCGCCCTGCTCGAGCTGCTGCGCGAGCGCGTGGCGGCCGGGGCGCCCTTCGAGGAGGCCGTGCAGGCGGTCCGCGCCCGGTCGGTCTTTACGACCCACACGCCCGTGCCGGCAGGCTTCGACGTCTTCGACGACGCGCTCGTGCTAGGGGCCCTCCGGGCGTACCCCGACGCGCTCGGCCTCTCTAGCGAGGAGTTCCTCGCGCTCGGCCGCCACCCCGGCGCCCCCGAGGCCGGGTTCAACATGGCCATGCTCGCCCTCCGGCTCACGGGGGGCGCGAACGGGGTCTCGGCGCGGCACGGCGCGGTCTCGCGCGCGCTCTTCGCCCCGCTCTGGCCTGACCTCGAGCCCTCGGAGGTCCCGGTGGGGGCGATCACGAACGGGGTGCACCTCCCGACCTGGCTCGACCCCGATCTCGCCGCGCTCCTCGACCGCCACCTCTCCCCGGTCTGCCCGGGCTGGCGCGAGGAGCACGACCTGGAGGCGGTCTGGGGGCTCGTGGACGGGGTCCCGGACCGGGCCCTCTGGGAGGTCCGCCTCGCGCTCAAGGCGCGGCTCGCGGCTCGCCTCCGCGAGGGGCAGCGGCGCGCGTTCGCCGCCGGCGCTGCGGGGCCGGCCGGGCTTGCGGCCGGCGGGGCGCTGCTCGACCCGGGCGTGCTGACCGTCGGCTTCGCCCGCCGGTTCTCGACGTACAAGCGGGCCGACCTGGTCTTCACCGACCCGGAGCGGCTCCGGCGGATCCTGACCGACCCCGAGAGGCCGGTCCAGCTCGTCTTCGCGGGCAAGGCCCACCCGGCCGACGAGGAGGGCCGGCGGCTCCTCCGGCGGGTGCACGGCTTCGCCCGCGACCCCGCGTTCGAGGGGAGGATCGCGTTCATGGAGGACTACGGCGCGGCCTCCGCCCCGGACCTGGTCCGCGGCGTCGACGTCTGGCTCAACACGCCCGTGCCGCCGCTCGAGGCCTCGGGCACGAGCGGGATGAAGGCCGCGATGAACGGGGTCGTGAACTGCTCGGTCCTGGACGGGTGGTGGCTCGAGGGCTACGACGGCGAGAACGGCTGGGCCTTCGGGGGCGGCGAGACGGCCGGGGACCGGACCGCGGCCGACGCGGACGCCGTCTACGCCCTGCTCGAGACCGAGATCGCGCCGCGGTACTACGACCGCGGTCCCGACGGGGTCCCGCACGCCTGGGTCGCGCTGATGAAGGCCTCGATCCGGACCTGCGCGCCGCGGTTCTCGGCGCGGCGGATGGTCAAGGAGTACGTCGACCGGTACTACCCGGATCTCCGGGAGGGGACGGCCGCGTGGGCGTCGCCGGTGCCCGGGGTCGGCCCCGTCCGGGCCCCGGCCGGCGGCGCGTCGCCCGTGGTCCCGTAAGCGACCCGGGCCCCCGGCCCGTTCTGCGACCAGGGGGCGGCACCGGGATCAAACTCTTTTTTTTTAATCGTTCAACCCCCCCCTGCCGGACGAGCGAATGGTACACCCTCTCTCTCTTTCTTATGGTACCGTACCGACCGGTACGGTACCATACATCGAAAAACAGCGATGAGGGTGTCGGGGCTCTCTGGAATCGGGTTCGGTATCGACTATCCCGGCCGGGCGAGCGAATGGAAACTCTCTCTCAGTACGAACAGGAGCTCGGAGCTATGTCTACTGAGGATGGAGAGCTAGCTCCACATTCTGAGTGTACACAGCTCTACATCGGCCGCGTCGGTAAGACATCTCTCCTCGAGCCAGTACCCCGATGGCCTTACGAAAATGGCCTGCTCTTCAGCCGGCCCTCGAGCGCCGCCCTGCATCACGATCTCCCCGGTCAACCGGAACCGGAATGGTCAATGCGGGGCACATCCCCGAACAGGTTCTCCGGAGGGTGTCGGGATCGATGCGAAAGGACAGATCGAATGCTCCGTGCTGGCGGAGAGAATCGCGATACTCTCTCTCTCTCTCTCGTACTACTGGGTACCCATAGTACTCAGTGGTACTCTGGGTACCCACTTTGCGGAGGTGGTGATCGGTGAGAATTGATTAATACGGCCGGGTGCTGCGGCAGGTCACCGTCAGGATCCCCGTTGAGGTCCACCGGCAGATGCGTGCAGATGGCCAAGGGGAGAGGCACTCCGTCTGCCGCGGCCGGCGCGTCCCCGGTGGTCCCCGAGACGGCCCGGGCCGGCGCGGGCACAACGCAATTTTCGGGGGGAGCGGCTCGAAAGCGCCGCGAACAAAAACCAATATTTATATTAATCCTGTGCCAACTATCACTCGAATGGCCGGCACGCGGACGGGACGGGACGAGGACGCGCTCTCCGAGATCGTCGGGTTCGTACTGGTCCTGGCCCTGATAGTGGTGGCTTCGACCCTCTACCTGATGTACGTGGTGCCGGCCGAAGGCCGCGAGGACGAGATCGAGCACATGAACCAGGTCCAGGACCGATTCGTCAGCTACAAGACGAGCGTCGACGGGCTCTGGATGCGCTCGCTGGCCGAGTTCTCCGCCACGGGGACACGGGGCGTCTCGCTCTCCACGTCGTTCGACCTCGGTACTGGCGGGGGCAATACACAATCCACCGGTCTCTTCCTCTCGTTCATGAAGCCGATCGGGACAGCGGCAAAGATGCGGACCCAGCTTGGAATGCCCGCCGACGATCCGGTCGAGGACCGGGTCGGT
>DAEF01000205.1 GCA_002495225.1 Methanoregulaceae archaeon UBA288
TGGGGGCTAGTTTGTCACTATACCCCGTATTTATACACCGGCCCCGTATTGGGTGCCATGCATCGGCTGAAGGTGATGCTGGCCCTTCTCCTGGTGGCTTCCTGCGGAGTGACGCTCGCAGGCGCAGCGGGTGTGGGGACGTTCTCGATAGAACAGACGACAGTCAACGTCGGCGTGGACCAGTTCGGCGTCGCGACGCTCTACATGGACAACACGTGGGACCCGCCGGCCGACAGCGCCATCCTCCACCTCGGGTGGGACCCGGCCGTGATCCAGCACGTCAGCACCGACTGGCGGGTCGGCAACTCGGTCTCGGCCACCCCGAACGCTCCCGGCGACCTCACCCTCTCGTTCGCCGACTGGGCCAACAAGTACCCGAGCGGACGCGTCCCGGTAGCGGACATCAACTTCAGGGGAGTTGTGGCGGGGCAGACAACCCTGGGCATCCGCATCGACAGCGTCCGGTCGCACGTGGGGGTGAGCCCGACCGATTTCGTCGAGCTGACCGCGTCCTCGCTCTCGAACCCCGGCATCTTCACCGTGGGCCAGGGCGGTGGCGGCGGAGCGGTCACGACCGTGCCGACCATCCCCGTCGGCTCTCCCGGGACGATCGCACCGACCCTGACCGCGACTCCCGGCGTGACCGGCACGGTGATCCCGACCGTGACGCCCATCGGGACGGTGACCGGGAACGTGACGGGCGCGGTCACCACGCCGATCACGATCATGACCACGGTACCGACCACGGCCCCGACCGGGATCACGACCGGCGTCCCGTTCGTTCCGCCCCAGGGCTTTTCCGGCGGCAGCGAGGAGTACACGGGCGTGGTGACCCGGACGGCGACGGCAACACCGACCGCGACGGGAACGGCGACCGTGACGCCGGGGGCCACGCCGACGGGCGGAGCCGATGGTGAGCAGACGATCGTCCAGCTCGCTCAGGCCAACCCGAACCTCTCGACGCTGGTGACCGCGGTCCAGGAGGCGGGCCTCGTCGACACGCTGAACGGTCCCGGGCCCTTTACGGTCTTCGCGCCGACGAACGAGGCCTTCGACGCCCTGCCCCCGGGCACCCTGGACGCGCTGCTCCAGGACAGGGAGCAGCTGACGTCGGTGCTGACCTACCACGTCGCCGCGGGCAGGTTCACGTCCGACAATCTGACGGCCACGCGGGTGGTCAGGACCGTCCAGGGGGAGAACGTCAACGTGACGGCTGAGACCGGCCGCGTCAGGGTCGACGGGGCGATGGTGACCCAGGCCGACATCCAGGGAAGCAACGGCGTCATCCACATCATCGACGCGGTGATGCTGCCGCCGACCGGGGAGAACGCGACGCCGACCGCGACCACGACGGGCACTGCCAGCACCACGGCTCCCGGCGGCACGACCGCGGCTCGCACCACCGCCCCGGTGAACACGACGGCGACGGCGGCGGGCGTTGACGTCCTGCCGCTCGCGATGGCCAGCCTCGCCGCGCTCGCCCTGATCGCCGCGCGGCGGCGCTGATCCCTTCCTTTTTATCGGGCCCGGACTAGCGCTGCACGGGGTGACCGCCGGCCGCCCAGCTATCGAAGCCGCCCGAGATGTTGTAGACCCGCGCGAAGCCCGCCTGTCTCAGGATCTCCATCGCCTTCGCGCCGCGCAGCCCTCGCTTGCAGTGGGCCACGTACGGCCGGTCGCAGTCGAGCTTCTCGAGCCGCGACCGGAAGTCAGGGGCGTAGACGTCGATGGTGACCGCGTCCTCGAGGTGGCCCTGCGCGGACTCGCTCGGTGTCCGGACGTCGAGAAACCGGCACCCTTCGGTCTCCTCGATCACGCGCTGGCACTCATCCGGCGGCGCCTCACTGCGCTTCTTCTCGTCTGCCATGACGCTGGAGACTCCTGTCATTCAACATCGGATCTGCGATTCTCCACGCCCGCGCCCCGGGGCGCCTGCGGTATTATTACGGTTCGGGCGGAACGCTATACGGCATTCTGGCGCGTACAGCGCGCCCGAGGTGCTTTGGAGCGGCAGACTGGCATGACAGAGCAGAACGAGAGCGACCCCTTCGACCCGGTCCGAATCGAGAAAGCCGAGACCCTTCTCCGCGACGGAGTGGCCTGCTACCCCTACGGGTTCGAACAGACGGCGACCGTCGCCGACGTGCGCGCCCGCTTCGACGGAGTCGACCACGAGCCGGCCGACGAGCGGCTCGGGCTCGCCGGGCGGCTGTACACGGTCCGGAACCACGGCAAGACCGTCTTCGCGGACCTCGGTGACGAGACGGGGCGCATCCAGCTCTACATCCGCAAGAACGACCTCGGGGACGAGGCCTTCGCACGGTTCGTCGGGCAGATCGACCGCGGCGACATCGTTGGGGTCCGGGGGAGGCCGTTCCGGACCAGGGTCGGGGAGCTCTCGCTCTGGGTCGACGACCTGGTCCTGCTCTGCAAGACGCTGATCGACCTGCCCGAGAAGTTCCACGGGCTGAAGGATACCGAGAAGCGCTACCGCCAGCGGTACCTCGACCTCGTGATGAACGAGCAGGTCCGCGCGACGTTCCAGACGAGGAGCCGGATCCTCTCTGTCATCCGCTCGTTCCTCTCCGACCGGGGCTTTCTCGAGTTCGAGACCCCCACCCTCCAGCCGATCTACGGCGGGGCGAACGCGCGCCCGTTCACGACCCTGCACAACTACCTGGACCAGACCCTCTTCCTCCGCATCGCGCCCGAGCTCTACCTGAAGCGGCTCGTGGTCGGCGGGTTCGAGCGGGTCTTCGAGANNCAACCCCGAGTTCACCATGGTCGAGGCGTACCAGGCCTACCGCGACTACAGCGAGATGATGGACCTGACCGAGGACCTGATCTCGAACCTGGTCCGCGAGATCCACGGCTCGACCACGCTCGTCTACGGCGAGTCGACCCTCGAGTTCGCCCCTCCCTGGCGGCGGATGAGCATGGAGGAGGCGGTCCGCGAGTACGCGGGGATCGACGTCCTCGCCCTCTCCCTCGAGGAGCTCGCCCGGATCGCGGCCGAGCACGGTGTCCCCGACTGCGCGAAGGCGACCACCCAGCGCGAGTACCTGGTCCTCTTCTTCGAGTTCTTCGTCGAGGAGCGGCTCGTCCAGCCGACCTTCATCCACGACTTCCCCGTGGAGAACTCGCCGCTGGCCAAGCGGCACCGCGAGAAGGAAGGGTTCACCGAGCGGTTCGAGCTCTTCATCAACGGCA
>DAEF01000251.1 GCA_002495225.1 Methanoregulaceae archaeon UBA288
ACGAGCTCCCCGCGATGTCGGCGTTCTGCCGGGCGCACACCAAGGACTACTACCGCTTCGACCCCGTCCTCCACTCCCGGTTTGACGGGAACCCCGCCCGGAACGCGGAGATCGCAGCCGAGCGACTGAGCCCCGATGAGGTGGCCGCCGTCGAGCGGGCCGACGCCGAGCGGTTCGGCGCGCTCGAGAAGAACTGCAACGATCTGATCGACGAATCGTTCCTGAGGAACGACGTTGATCACCTCTTCCTCTGCGGCGCCGGCAACGGGAGCTTCAATGTCGGCTACGACGGCACCTTCCGGCTCTGCTCCTCGCTCTGGGCGCCGGGGACGACGTGCGATCTGCGCAACGTGTCGCTCAGGGAGGCATGGGAGGAACTGGTCCCGCGCGTCCGCGCCATGCGGTCGAGCAACCCCGAGTTCCTCGAGACCTGCCGGAAGTGCCCGATCATCAACCTCTGCCTCTGGTGCCCGGCCCACGCCCACCTCGAGTGCGGCGCCATGGACCGCCGAATCGACTTCTTCTGCCGGGTCGCCCACGCCCGCGCGGCTGCACTGGGCTACAGGGGACCCGGCGTCGCGGAGAGCCCGGACAGCCCCGCGACTCCTGCTGATCCGGACGGAGCCGGCCGGCCGGAGTAACCTCCCCCACATCGTGGCCGAGAAGAGACGTGGTGGAACGGCCCTGTGCCATATCGTCGACAGCCGCAGCAGTCCGCCCGGTCCAGGGCCTGAGATTTACTCCCGGTACGGGTTCACGACGGTGATACCCGGGACTCGCGAGAGGTCGGCGTCCTCGCTGTAGACCGTGTCGATGCCGTGGCCGATCATGGTTGCGGCCAGAAGCGCGTCCCAGAAGTGGACGGCGTGGCGTTCCCGCAGCTCGAGGGCCCTGTCGATCGTCGCCCCGTCGTACCCGACGACGTGCCACCCGTCGAAGCCGGCGACGGCCTGGACGAACCGCCGCACATCGTCCGTCGGCATCGAATGCTCGACCTTCTCGGTCACCACGACCGAGAACTCGGCCAGGTTCTGGACCGAGACAGAGTACTCCGTTTCGCGCCGGAAGCAGGCCTCGACGAGCGCGCGCGAGGCCTCCCGCTTCGCCGGCGCGTCCGCGTCGAAGAGATAGACCAGGACGTTCGTATCGACCAGGGGCGGCCTACCGGTCATGGAGGTCGCTCCGCGAACGGTACGCCCGGGGGCCGAGTCGGTGGGGCTCACCGATCAGGGCCAGGGCGTCCCGGGCGATCGCCTCCTGCGTCTTCTCCCGGACCCAGAGGTTCATGGCCTCGGTCGCGGCCTCGCCGAGGCTCCCCTTCCGTCTGCCGAGGAGCCGGCCGACGACGTCCCGGAAGGCCTTCTCGGTCGCGTCGTCGATGGAGAGAGTGATTGTGGCCATGCATCTACGTATAATTTTAGTGTATTTAATTATGTCTCTTTTCTACTGATATCCATCCGGGGGTCAGCCTCCAGTCCCGAATGCGAGAAAGCAGGACGGTCGGTCACGATGGGGGCGCTGCGTCGGTGCGCCGACCACCCGGTCTCGACCGATCGCGGTGGATTACAGGGAGCCCGGCGTCGAGAAGACCCCGGATCGACCCTCGACCCCGTCCACGCGGCCAGACGGACGGGCCGGGCCGCGCGGAGCCGGCCGGCCGGAGTAAACTCCTCTCCCTGTCGAAGCCGACAGAACCTGTACTGGAACGGCCCCATGCCGTATCCTCGCCGGCCGGAGCCTTTGCGCCGAACCCGCCGCCCCCTTTTTTCTCTGCTCACGGCGCGGCGCCGTCGAGCGGGTCGCGAAGCGCGGGATAGTCGCCCCACCGCGGCAGGGGCGCGAGCGGCCCCGGCACGCGCTCGAGCCGGCCGTCGACCATCCGGTAGACCTCGTCCGCGATCGCGAGCATCCGCTCGTGGTGCGTGATGAAGATCGTGGTCCGGCCCCGGATCAGCTCGGAGAGGGTCACCATCAGCTCGACCTGGATATCGGCGTCCAGGTGGGACAGGGGCTCGTCCAGGATCAGGATCGGCGTGTCCTTCAGGAACGCCCGGGCCAGGCCGATCCGCTGGCGCTGTCCTCCCGAGAGCTTGGATCCGCGTTCGCCCACGACAGTCCGGTAGCCGTCGGGCAGGCGCATGATGTCGTCGTGGACCTCGGCCCGTTTCGCGGCAAGGACCACGTCCTCGAACGCCGCGTCGGGACGGCTGTACCGGATGTTCTCCTCGATCGTCGCGTGGAAGAGGTACGGGTTCTGGGAGACGAACGAGACCTGGCTCCGGAGCCACTGCGAATCGATCCCGCCGAGCCCCACCCCGTCGAGGGTGATCTGGCCGGCCCGGGGCTCGTAGAACTTGAGCAGCAGGTTGATCAGGGTCGTCTTTCCGGCCCCCGTCCGCCCGATGATCCCGATCACCCTGCCCGGCAGGACGTCGAGGTCGAGGCCGTCCAGGACTGGCGTGCCCGGAATGTAGGCAAAGGTCAGGTTCTCGCAGCGGAGGTGCCCGGCGCAGGTGCCTGGCCAGAACCCCTTCTCCCGCTCCTCGGGCGCGAGCGAGAGGATCTCCGTGATTCGCGCGGCAGAGACCACGGCCGGCTGGAGCGTGATCGGCGACGAGATGATCGAGGAGAGGAGGGAGCTGAAGGTGACCACGTATGCCGCGAAGGCCACGAAGTCCCCGAGGCTCATGCTCCCGGCCAGCACCTCGTTCCCCCCGACCCAGAAGAGGACCAGGAGCGCCAGGGACTTGACCCCGAGCGAGACCTGGTTCGAGAGGGAGATGTAGACCGTCGTCGTGACCCGGTTCTGGACCGCCTCCCGGATCGTGGCCAGGAGGTTGCCGTACTCGCGCTCCTCGGCCGAGTCGGCCTTGACCTGCTCGATCCCCGCGATGATCTCGCCGAGGTCGCGCGTGACGTTGGCCGACTGGTCCCGCCCCCGGAACCCGAGCGCCCGAACCCGGGGGATGAAGAACAGGTTCGCGACCAGGAAGAGCGGGGTGAAGAGCAGGAGCGTGAGAGTCAGGTGGAGCGATAGGGCTGACAGGATGCCGAAGAGCAAAACGAGAGAGACGACCTGGACCACGATCTGGGAGAGGTACCCGGAGAAGATGTAGTGGAGATAGACGACGTCGTCGGTCAGGCGACTGAGCAGGTACCCCGTGGAGCGGTCACGGAAGTACCCGAGCGGAAACCTGAGCACGTGCCGGTACAGGTCGGCCTGGAGCAGGAACGTGTACTCCTCGGCGAAGGCCACGTTGTAGTAACTCTGGAGCACGTTGAAGACGATGATCAGCACCCCGACCACGCCGAGAACGAGGACGAGGAGGTACAGGGAGTGGAGCACGGGTTCAACCCCCGAGGCCAGCAGCCCCTCGAGCAGGCCGGCCCCGGGGATGTTCGAAGGCAGGGCGAGGTCCGTCTCCTTGCCGAGGATGATGTTGTCCACGAAGTAGCGGGTGGCCAGGGGGAGGGCCATGGCCAGCAAACTCGTCGCGAGCCCGCAGAGCAGCCCGGCCAGGTACTGGAACCAGAGCGGGCGCACGTACCGAAAGTACGGGACGAGGGCGGAGTACGACGTCTTTCCGGTCGACGTCTCGTCCCTGAAGGAAACGAACTCCCGGACGAACCTCAGGAGCGGGCAGTTGCTGAACAGGGGTCGCTTTGTCATCGAGACCTGCCTCCTCCGGGTGTTATTGCGTATGACGGCCGGCGTATATGCCTGTGCCGAAACCCGGCACGGTCTGGACTGCCGCGTCCGGGGCGGTGTCCACCGCCGACCCGGCCGGCGCGGGAGGGGGTCGGGGTGTCATCACGTTCAACGCGCTCCGTTGTCGGTTCACCCATACGGGGGCTGACCGGGCGGATCCCTAGGCATGAACCGCGGCACGGGGAAAGTCCGAAAAGAGGAGTGCGCAGCCCCCGATGGCGGGGGATGCGTGAGGGAGGGTCAGGGCTCGACCGAGATCTCGACCGTGAAGGTGTTCTCGTCGGAGGTCGTGTTCTCCCACGAGCGCCGGTACACGCCGTCGATCTGCTGGAGGCCCTCGGCGATCGCTTCGATCTCCCAGCGGTGCGTCCCGGCGGCGCCAACGGCGTTCGCGCCGCTGCCGGGCGCCACGTACTCGTCAGAGACCACGCGGAGCCCGTCGGTGGCCGTGATGTTCCAGGCGTAGCCCGTCGAGGGGTTCTCTTCCAGCTCGAGGGCGAACCGGGAGTTCAGTTTCACCACGACGGTGGACTCGTTCATCTCCTCGTCGACGACGGTCAGCGACCCGGTCGGGGAGCCCGTACCGGAATCGGCGGGCGTGTCAGTGACGGTCACGACACCCGACGTGGTCGTCGCACCGGCGGGCGTCTCGATCCCGGTCGCCGCCGGCGTGCCGGGCATGGTATCGGTCCCCGCCGGGGCGGTCGTGGCGCCCGGGGTCGGGGTCGTCGCGGGCGTCTGGTCCCCGAACGACGTACATCCCGCGACCAGGAGGGTCGCTGCCACGACCCCGATGATCGCCAGGAGCTTTGGCATACGCATCATGTTCATTTCCCATCTGCGGGGCGACCAGATAGTTTTAGTGGTTCAAGGCCCGGTGCGCTCAGGACACGGGCTACGACAGGGCGATGAACGCGAACTCGGGGCGCTGTCCCGGCGCGGCGCGCGTCCTCGCGTGTCGTGCCGACAG
>DAEF01000228.1 GCA_002495225.1 Methanoregulaceae archaeon UBA288
ATAGCATGACGCAGCGGTCTCTTTCAACAGGTCGACCGCCCGGTTGTGCTCGTCGACGAGCCGGTCGAACGTGTCCTCGTCGGCCGTGTACCGCGCGTACGCGGCGTCGAACGCGTCACGGTCGCGGGCCGAGCGGAGCGCCTCGAGCCGTCGCCGGTCTGTCTCGAGTGTCGCCCGGCGGCGGTCGATCTCCGGGCCGAGCGCGTCCACCCGCGAGCGGGCGGTCAGGCGCGCCGCCTCGATGGCAGCGATGTCGGACGCGGCGGCGTATTCGGTCGTACCGTTCCCGACCGGGACCACGAGCGCAGTCGCGGCGTCCCGGACTCCGTCGGGCACCACCCCGACGTACGAGGCGTTCGTGACCTCGAGGTAGGCGTACCCCGACCCGCCGTAGTCATACCCGGGGGGGCAGCCGACGCCGAGGGCCATGTGCGACTCGGGGAGGAAGACGAAGAGCGCGACGCGGTAGCCCTCCCGTGCGAGGAGGCCGGCGAGCAGCAGGGCCTTGTCGTCGCAGTCCCCGCTCCGGTCGGCCCAGGTCTCGACCGGGTAGTTCGCGGCCGTTTCGGGGGCCGTGACGTACGGAAACTGCTGGACCGCGGCCGCCATGAGCTCGAGGTACCGGTCGTCGTCGAGCCCGCGCCGAGATCGGACCTCTCGGAACCCGGCGAGCAGGTCGGCGAAGAACCGGTCCTGGACCGGGTCGAAGACCTGGGCGCGGTAGGCGCCGGCGACCCACTCTTCCTCGGGGACGTCTCCCCGCAGCACCACCTCTTTCGTGCTCGCCCTCGCCCCGGCAAGGACCGCGGCATCGATCGTTACCCCCACGGTCTCGGTCCCGTCCTCGAACCGGAACGTGTGCCCGGCCGCCACCGGCTCCGCGGTACCGGGCACGGACGGGATCGACGGGTACTCGGCGTGCGGTCCGAAGAGCACGGCGCATCCGGCCGTGGCGGAGACGAGCACGAGCGCGAGCAGCGCGGCGACCCGGCAGTTCATACACCGCGCTCCAGCAGGGCCGGGAGGTCCGCGATCGAGTCGATCACCCGGTCAGGTGCGACCGGTGCTTTCGCGAGCGTTTCGGGCCGGAACTTGCCGGTCCGGACGAGAACTGCCACCAGGCCGGCGGAACGCGCCCCCCCGATGTCGGTCTCGACATCGTCCCCGATCATCCCGGCCCGCCCGGCCGGGACCCCGAGATCGGTGAGGGCGAGGCGGAAGAAGGCGGGCGAGGGCTTGCCCACCACTTCGGCCGTGGTTTTTGCCGCGTACTCGAGCGCGGCCACGAACGGCCCGGCCGAGAGTGCGAGCCCGCCGGCGTCCCGCCAGCACCGGTCCCGTTCGAGCGCGATGAGCCTCGCTCCGCCGACGAGGAGTCTGAAGGCATTGTTCATACTGTCGTAGGTCCACCGGTCTCCTGCGTCACCGACGACCACGACGGGCGCCTCCCCGTCCGCGAGCTCGATGCCTGCCTCCTCGAAGTCCCGGTGGACGTCGCCGGTCGCGATCAGGTGGCACGCGGAGGCGTCCATCTCGCCGAGGCGGGAGACAGCGGCCATGGCCGGGGTGAAGCACCAGGTTTCGGGGATCGCGAAGCCGAGGCCCCCGAGCCTCGCGGCGACGGATCGTCGGGAACGTCGCGTCGTGTTCGTGACCAAGCGGAACGGGATCCCCTCGTCGCGGAGCCACCGGACGGCGTCGACCGCTCCCATAACGGGCTCTTCTCCGATCGTCAGAACTCCGTCGATATCGAGAAGCACGGCGTCGACGCTCACCACTCCTACCTCCCGGCGGTCATGGGAAGGGTTCTGGTGCCGTCCGGCTCGTTCGAGGACCGACGGGACCGACACCGGCATCCCCCGACCGTTCCGGTCGCGCCAATCTCCCCCAAGCGGCCGGTGCCCGGGGTCATCAGCACCCTCGCGGGTCGCCCCGTGGATCGAGCAGTTATCTCCGGGGAGGAAGGAAGCGCGCACATCGCAGGGGGGGGCGGGCGACCGGCGATCGGTTATCCGCAGGTGATCGGTGGTGCGGTCTGCCTAATCAATTGTTCTGGCCCGTGCCGGGCTGATCCGCGTGAGGATCGGTCCGGCCATCCAGGCACCCGGGGCCGGTCCCCGGATGCCGGTCGGGAGCCGTTTCCGCCACGCCGGAAGGCCAGAATCGCAATTAGAACGGCCCTGAGAAGAAATGACAACGTTAATAATGGAAAGGACGGTAATTAGACTATGAGGTGACCTCATGGCAACCTATGGTATAGAATTCGTTCCCGGAAATGTCAACGTGAAGCAGGTCGTGAACTACTGCAAGCTCGCGGAGTCAAAGGACATCGACTACGCCTGGATCACGAACCACTACAACAACCGCCACTGCTACCCCACNNAAGATGGGCCCGGGTATCATGAACGCGTTCACGGACACGCCGGCCGCAATCGCCTCGTTCGCCGCGACGCTCAACGAGATCTCGGACGGACGCGCCGTGCTCGGCATCGGCCCCGGCGACCTCTCGACCCTACCGAAGCTGAACATCACGCCGGAGAAGCCCGTTGGCAGGCTCAACGAGGCCGTCCAGGTGATCCGCAAGCTCCTGACCGGCGAGGTCGTCTCGACCCCCGAGATGGAGTTCTTCAAGTACGACGGCGCGAAGCTGACCGGCGTCAACCTCCCCG
>DAEF01000078.1 GCA_002495225.1 Methanoregulaceae archaeon UBA288
GTCATGAAGTGCTACTACAACAACCCGTCGGCCACGCACCTGACGCTCGACCGGAACGGCTGGGTGCACACGGGCGATCTCGGGACCATGGACGAGGAGGGCTACTTCAAGATAGAAGGGAGGCTCAAGGACATGGTGATCCGCGGCGGCGAGAACCTCTACCCCCGCGAGATCGAGGAGTTCCTCCATCACCACCCGAAGGTGCGCGACGTCTACGTCATCGGCGTTCCCGACACGAAGTACGGCGAGGAGCTGATGGCATGGGTCGCGCTGAAAGAGGGGCAGTCGTCCACGACCGAGGAGATACACGACTTCTGCATCGGGAAGATCGCGCACTTCAAGATCCCCCGGTACGTGAAGTTCGTCGACGATTTCCCGATGTCGGTTTCGGGCAAGATCCAGAAGTTCAGGATGCGCGAGGAGTCGATCGCCGAGCTCGGCCTCGAGGGCGCGTCGAAGATAGAGACGGCGTAGGGGAGACCTCTATTTTTCTCAGGCCGGCTGCCAGGGCACCCGGGCCGCGATCCCGCTCGTGAAGGGGACCGCGGACTGTCGCCGTGCCGTCCGCGGCCCGCTTCAGGGCGTCCCGGCGGCGCGGGCGACCAGGGCCCGCGCAGCCTTCGCGGCACCGCTCAGCACCTCGTCGGCGCCTGGCACGACGCGTTCGTGCATCAGCACGCGGCCGGCGCAGAGGGTGGTCGTGACTGCGGCGCCCGTGCAGGCATAGACCGCGTTCGAGACCGTGCTGTGGAGCGGGGTGTTGCACGGCGTTCGCGTATCGACGAGCACCAGGTCCGCCGGGGCCCCCGCCTCGAGCCTGCCCCCGCCCCACCCGAGGGCCACGTGAGCGTTGCCGGCTGCGAGCAAGAGGGCCTCCGGGGCGGGGAGGACCGTCGGGTCGTTCCACGCGAACTTCTGCAAAAGCGCGGCTGTCTTCATCTCTGCGAAGAGGTCGAGGCTGTTGTTCGAAGCGGTACCGTCCGTCCCGAGGGCGACGCGGGCGCCGGCCTGTCTCAGCACCGGGTAGGGCATGGCCCGCCCCGTCGCGAGCTTCATGTTCGAGGCCGGGTTGTGCGAGACGGTCGCGCCCCGCGCTGCCACCAGGCGGCACTCGGCGTCGTCGAGCCAGCAGCCGTGGGCCGCGACCGTGCGCGGACCGAGCAAGCCCGCCTCGTCCAGCAGCGCGGCCGGGCGCCGGCCCGACGTCCGCACCGCGTCCGCCACCTCGGTCTCGGTCTCGGCGAGGTGGACGTGGACCCCGAGCTTCCGGTCGGCGGCGAACTCCGCGCACCAGCGGAGTCCCCCGGGCGAGACCGTGTAGACAGCGTGCGGCCCGACGGCCGTCGAGATGCGCGGGTTCGCCATGCGGGCCACCGAGTCCGCGAGTTCCTCGGTCGCGCGGCACTCGTGCTCGCGCTTTTCGTCGTCGAAGAGATCGATGAACCCGTAGGCGAGCTGGGCGCGCATTCCGGCCTCGTCCACGGCGCGGGCGGCCGACTCCATGAAGAAGTACATGTCGTTGAACCCGACCGTGCCGCTCGAAATCATCTCGAGGCAGGCGAGGCGCGTGCCCCAGTAGACGTCGTCGGCAGTCAGGTGGGCCTCGAGCGGCCAGATCCGCTCCGCGAGCCAGGGCTGGAGGAGCATGTCGTCCGCGTATCCCCGGAGCAGGGTCATGGCCGCGTGCGTGTGGGTATTGACGAGCCCCGGCAGGAAGACGCGCCCCTGCCCGTCGATCTCGTGGTCGTATTCGTGGTTGCGCCCGGCGTTCTCGCCGATCGCGGCGATCAGACCGTCGTCGCCGACGACGACGTCGACGGTGCAGTCGTTGTAGCGCACGCCCCGGATCAGGAGCGGGCCGCGGGTCTCGAAGATATCACTGTCCGGAGTCATGTCAGAGTTCCTCGATCAGCCGCCGCACGATCCCGCCCATGCGGTCGGCGTTGGCGCGGGCCGCCTCGACGATCGCCTCGAACGAGACGGGGCAGTCGTCGAGGCCGTGGGCGTAGTTCTCGACCGTGCAGAGCGCGGCCACCTCGAGCCCGAGCTCGTTCGCGAGCCCGGCCTCGGAGGCGCAGCTCATCCCGACGACGTCTGCGTACTGCGCAAGCGCCCGCACCTCGGCCTTTGTCTCGAGCCGTGGGCCCGGCGTCTGAACGTAGACGCCGCCGAAGTGCGCACCCGGCACGAGCCCGGCGAGCCGCGCGGAGAGCCCGTCCGAGAAGCCGGGGCAGACGTGGACGATCGCGTGGTCGTGGACCGTCGGCACGGGCGCGGTCGTCGCGTAGTCGGCGGGCACCAGGAGGGAGCCGGGCCGGTGCTCGGCCCGGAGTGAGCCCGTCGACCCGATCAGCACGACCTGGTCCGCACCTGTGAGCGCGAGCGCAGCCAGGTTCGCCCGGTGGTTGACCCGGTGCGGGGGCCGGCCGTTGCCGTGCCGGAGCAGAAGCAGAAACCCGTCCCCCGCGAGCACGGGGGCCGGGCCGAACGGGGTCGGGACCGTTCGTACCTCGAGCGGGGGAAGGGGGCAGTCGAGGAGACTCGTGCCGCCGATGATCGCGAGCACGACGATCAGCCCCGGCGGTGCGCCTCGACCAGGAGGAGGACGTGGCAGGCGTGTTCGGCGAGCGAGGTGTAGAGGCAGCCCTCGTCGAGCGTGGCGCCGCCCGCGAAGGTCCCGTGGCCCCGCGCGATCACCACCGGGGCCCGGGCCAGCCCCTCGGCCACTGCGTTCGCGAGCTCGTCCGTGCCGGGACGCCCGGCGACAACGGGGATGAGCGGGCAGAGCATCTCCCCCTCGGAGTCGACCGGCTCTATCGCTTCGTAGAGGAGCGAAGCCGCGACCGCGTGGACCGGGTGGGCGTGGACGATCGCCCGGTACCCGGTCCGGAGGTAGACGGCCCGGTGGACCCGGTATTCGGACGACGCTTCTGACGGGGCCTCTCCCGCGAGCGGCACCGTGACGGGAAGCCCCGGTTCGTCGAGGCAGCACCCGGTTTTCGTGATCTGCAGCGCGTCGCCGTCGCGTACCGACATGTTACCGAAGGTGGCGCCGACGAGCCTCTCGGCGATGAGCCGCCGGCCTATCCGTTTGAACTCCTGATCGAGCATCCCTCGCACCGTCCCCTGCTGCAGAAGGTTTTGCCGTATTCGACGATATGCGCATGGGTCTGGCGGTAGCTCCGGTTCTTCCGCGGCAGGACTGATTCGAAGAGCGCGCGGTACCCCCCGGAGGGCTCCGCGATCCCTGCGCAGGCGCAGAGTCGGCGGGTGTAGGTGTCGACCACGAACGCACAGCGGCTGAAGGCGTAGCAGAGGATCGCGTCGGCCGTCTCCTCGCCGATGCCGGGGACGCCGAGGAGGTCGCGG
>DAEF01000019.1 GCA_002495225.1 Methanoregulaceae archaeon UBA288
GACAAGTTCCTGCCGATCGTCACCGGCCACCAGGGAGAGCCGGGCTCGATCCTCACCCGGCTGGCTACCGGCGACACACCCTACCAGCTGACGAAAGGTGACAAGGTCATCTTCTCGGCAAACGTGATCCCGAACCCGATGAACTACGGCAACCGCTACCTGACCGAGGCGAGGCTGAAAGCGTCCGGAGCGCGGATCTTCGACAAGCTCCACGTCTCCGGGCACGCCTACCTCGAGGACCACTACGAGTTCCTCCACCTCCTGAACCCGCAGCACGTGATCCCCGCCCACGCCTCGCTCCCCGTCACGGCCCGGTACGCAGACTTCGCGGCCGATCTCGGGTATTCGACCAAGACCGACTGTCACCTGATGCAGAACGGGCAGAAGGTGAAGGTCCACTAGGAGACGAATCATGGAACTGGATGCCTATCTCGAGCAGACGGCCAATCAGGTCGATCGGCTGATCGACCGGTATTTCGGCGCTCCCGTGGGGGAGCTGAACAGGGCCGCGGCCCACCTCCTCACGGCCGGGGGCAAGCGCCTCCGCCCGGCACTGCTGATGCTTGCCGCGGACGCGGTGAGAAAGGGCTCGTCCGGCGACCTGATGCCTGCGGCCCTCGCGCTCGAACTGACCCACACCTTCACCCTGATCCACGACGACATCATGGACCGGGACAGCTACCGCCGCGGCGTGCCGACCGTGAACCACCAGTGGGACGAGCCGACCGCGATCCTCGCCGGCGACGTGCTGAACGCCCGCGCCTTTTCGTTCCTCGCGAGCGCGATCGCACCCGAGGCCGCGCGCCTCAGGGCCGTCGGGATGCTCGCGATCACCTGCGACGAGCTCTGCCTGGGCCAGCACCAGGACATGACCTTCTCGTCGCGCGACGACGTGACGGACGGCGAGTACCTCGAGATGGTCGAGAAGAAGACGGGCGCGCTCTACGGCGCGTCGGCCGCGATCGGGGCCGTGCTCGCGGGCGCGAGCGAGCCTCAGGTCGAGGTCCTCTACCGCTTCGGCCTCGCCTGCGGGGTGGCGTTCCAGATCCAGGACGACCTTATCGACCTGCTCGCGCCTCCGGGCGAGAGCGGCAAGGACCGGGGCTCGGACATCCGGGAGGGGAAGTCGACCCTGATCACCATCCTGGCCCGCGACCGCGGACTGGACCTGTCCCCGTACCGGCACCAGCTCTCCGAGGCGGAGCTCGAAGAGGTCGTCGGCCTCGTGGCCGACCAGGGGATCTTCGACGAGGTCCGGGGCAGGGCCCACGGGATCGTCCGCGACGCTTCGGCCCTCCTCGGCATCCTCCCCGACACGGAGGAGCGCCGGCTCCTCGTCGAGCTCGGGAAGTACTTCGTCGCGCGGGGCGCCTGACGTGGACGAGCTCCGCGAACGGCTCCTCGCCCACGCGCTCGAGAACGCGATCAGACACCGCGGCACGCCGAAAGCCGGCGCGATCATCGGCGCAGTGATGGGGAGGTACCCCGAGCTCCGGCCCCGTGCAACCGAAGCGAAGGCGCTGATCGGCGCCGTGATCGCCGAGGTCGATGCGCTCGCCCACGACGAACGGGTCGCCCGCCTCACGGTGATGGCCCCCGGGCTCCTCGAGGTTCACGAGAGCGGGGCTCGCGACCGGTACGCGCTTCCGCCCCTTCCCGATGCCGAAAACGGCGTCGTGATGCGCTTCGCCCCGAACCCGTCGGGGCCGCTCCACCTCGGGCATGCACGCGCCGCGGCCCTGAACGATGCCTACGTCCGGCAGTACGGCGGCCGGTACATCCTGCGCGTCGAGGACACGGACCCGAAACGGGTCGACCCGGAAGCCTACTCGACCGTGCCCGAGGACATGACATGGCTCGGGTGCGCAATCACCGAGACCGTGTACCAGTCGGACCGGCTGGATCTCTACTACGACCATGCCCGGCGCCTGATCGAGCGCGGCGGGGCCTACGTCTGCACCTGCGAGAACGAGCGCTTCCGCGAGCTCCGCCAAGCGAAGACCGCCTGCCCGTGCCGCGCCGCGGAGGTCGAGGAGGACCTCGCCCGTTTCGAGGGGATGCTCGAGGGCGAGTTCGCCGAGGGCGAGGCGTCGCTCCGTGTCCGCACCGACCTCGATGCCCCCGATCCGGCGCTCCGCGACTTCCCCGCGTTCCGGATCCTCACCTCGACCCTCCACCCGCGAATCGACGCGTCCGTGTACCCGCTCATGAACTTCTCGGTCGCGGTCGACGACCACCTGCTCGGTTGCACGCACGTGATACGGGGAAAGGACCACATCGCGAACACGCGCCGGCAGCAGTTCATCTACGACTGGTTCGGCTGGACTCCGCCGCACTTCCGGCACTACGGTAGGATGGGGATCGAGGGGGTCGTCCTCTCGACCTCGGAGATGCGGGCCGGGATCGCCGCCGGTCAATACGAGGGGTGGGACGACATCCGGCTCGGGACGCTCCGGGCCCTGGCGCGGCGCGGGATCGCGCCCGAGGCCGTAAAAAGGGCCATGCTCGCGATCGGCGTCGGGGATACCGACATCCAGTTCTCCTGGGAGAACCTCTTCGCCGAGAACCGGGCGATCGTGGACCCGGTCGCGGACCGCCTCTGGTTCGTGCCCGACCCGGTCGTGGTCCAGGTCTCGGGAGCCCTGCCACGAAAGGCGCATCCGCTCCGCCACCCGGGCGATCCCGGGTGCGGGACGCGCACGCTCTCGTTCGCCGGAGACGTGGTCGTGCCGGCCGGCGAGCTCGTAAGCGATCTCTCCATGATCCGGCTCAAGGACCTCTTCAACGTCGAGGTCTCGGCAGTCGAGAGCCGGTTCGGGTTCGCGTTCGCCGGGGACGACCTCGCCGAGGCCCGCGCAGCCCACGCTCCGATCATCCAGTGGCTTCCGCTCGGGGAGACCGTGCCCTGCGTACTGCGGCGGCCCGAGGGCGACCTCGCGGGCGTCTGCGAGCCAGCCGTCCGGGATGCCGTCGGCAGGGTCGTCCAGTTCGAGCGGGTCGGC